>JAFGIB010000419.1 GCA_016929805.1 Deltaproteobacteria bacterium
GACGAGCCGGCGCGAGGACGAAAGCCGGTTTTACGGGCGAATTGGCCGCCGTCGTAGTCAAACAGCAGTACCCCCCTGAACGGTTACCCTCGCTCGCGGTCGTCGGAGGCGCGAACGCTATAACGGGCGAATGCGCGGCCGACTTGTTCGGGGCGCGAACGCTTACAACTGAAAAACTACTTGGCGCGAAAGACGATCATTCCGTGAGTCAGATCATAGGGTGATAGCGCCACCGTGACCCGGTCGCCGAGGATAACGCGGATGCGGAACTTGCGCATTCTCCCGCAGAGCTGCGCTCGGACAACCGCTCCGGTCTCCGTCTTGACCTCAAATTGGCCGCCGGCGAAAACGTTGGTAATCACACCTTCAAGCTTGATGTGATCATCGCGTTCGCTCTCGTACTCCTCTTCGTTTCTGAACTTCTTCTTTCGTCCCACATAATCTCCTTGTTCAGCGTTGTCGGGTAAGCTTCGACAAACGGATAGCTGCGGTACCACACATCGAAGCTAGAGGCTAGCTTGCCATCGAGTATTAGTTCTATTTGTATGTATGAAAAGGCTTTTTTAGTTATTTCATCCCCTGCATAGAAATGTAAATCCCATAGGGTGGAGAAACTGCGACGGATAAAAACTCCTGTTTTTCTTGTTTTGCAAATTTAGTAAAAACCCGTCGACATCGAGTAAATGTGACCTCTCTAAAATCTTTATCAACCGCGATTTCGGTTTGAACAGTGCCTGGATACGACCTCGACGATCGCGCTTGTTATCTTCTCGAGATCGTCCTCTTCTATGATAAACGGGGGCATGGTGTAGACGAGCCTACCAAAAGGTCTTATCCATACGCCCCTATCGACGAAGGCTTGCGTCACCTCCGGCAGGCGAACCGGATGCGCCAATTCAACCACACCGATCGCCCCGAGAACTCTTACATCTTTTACCTCAGGCAGCGCCGAGCACGCGGAAAGCTCCCGCTTGAGCTGTCGCTCGATCCGCGAAACGCGCTCGCGCCAAGGAGACTCGAGCAATACATCGATGCTCGCGAGCGAGACCGCGCAGGCCATGGGATTACCCATAAAGGTCGGCCCGTGCATAAACGCCTTAGGTTCCGCGCGCGAGATGGCTTCGCTGATCTGCTTGGTGGTAAGCGTTGCCGCCAGGGTCATATACCCGCCGGTCATGGCTTTTCCCAGGCACATCATATCGGGCGAAACGCCTGCGTATTCCGAGGCAAACAACTTTCCGGTGCGCCCGAAACCAGTGGCGATCTCGTCGAGAATCAATAGGACCTCGTGTTTGGTGCAGAGATCTCTCACACGTTCTAGAAAAACCGGAGAGTAAAAGCGCATGCCTCCCGCACCCTGAACGATCGGCTCTAGAATGACCGCGGCCAGCTCGTCCCGCACGGCCGTGATTCTCTCGCGAAAATCGTCGATATATCTCTCGTGCCACGCTTCGTCGAATCGACAAGCCGGCACCTCGGCGAAATGCTGAGCGGTTAGAATCGCGGAAAACAGGCTATGCATGCCCGTGACCGGATCACAGACGGACATAGCGCCGAAGGTATCGCCGTGGTAACCGCCGCGTATTGTAAGCAGCTTGCTTTTTCGAGAGCGACCCAGGGCTTGCCAATATTGAATTGCCATCTTGATAGCCACTTCCACCGCGACTGAGCCCGAATCGCAGAAAAAGACCTTGTCGAGCGCGCTCGGAGTGAGATCAACCAGGCGCGTGGCGAGCTTAACCGCCGGTTCGTGAGTCAACCCGCCGAACATGACGTGCGCCATCTTCTCCAATTGATCGCGGATCGCCCGGTTCAGCCTCGGATGGTTGTATCCGTGGATAGCCGCCCACCAGGAGGACATACCGTCGATTAGCTCGCGCCCGTCCAGCAACGTCAGCCGCACGCCTCGAGCGCGCGATACGGGATAGGCTCGCGGCGGATTATACATGCTCGCGTAGGGATGCCACACGTGACGCCGGTCGCGATCGCTAAGCTGCTCTTCGTCCCAGACGAATCGCTGGTTTTGTTCACGGTCCACCACTTACTCCTTATCCTCCGGCTCCGGCGATCTCGAGCGCCTCCTCCAGCAGCGCCGTTAACAACGCCTCACGCCCCGCGCCGGTGACCGCGCTAAAGCCGTAAACCGGGTACGCGATCTCTTTTTGTAGCTGTTTTAACAGGGGTTTTTGTCGGTTCCTCGGCAACTTGTCCATTTTCGTCGCCACCACTATGGCGCGACGGTTGAGATAAGCGAGAAAATCGAGAAGTTGCCTGTCGTCATCCTGAACCCCGCGACGGATATCGACGATCACGCTGACGGCCTTCAAACTCTCCCGCGAGCGTAGATAGCCGTCGATCAACGGCCCCCAGGCGTGGCGCTCGGACTTACTGCGTTTGGCATAGCCGTATCCCGGAAGATCGATAATATCGAGGGTCGCGTCGCGCAGCCTTACCCGAAATAGATCAATGCCTCGAGTACATCCCGGCGTATTGCTGGTGCGAGCCAGTTTTCGTCTGTTGAGCAGGCGATTGATCAGGCTAGATTTGCCCACATTGGATCGGCCGGCGAAAGCGACCTCGACGAAGGCCGGGGGGGGAAGTAGCTCGAATTTACGAGCGGACGCGACGAATAGGGCGTCAAGAACCAGCACGGCTGCGCGCTTTCTCTTTTGAGCGGATCGCTGCCCAAAGCTCGAAAAGCTCGGGTGCGCGTATAAGGTACGCGAGAAAAAAATAGACCGCGATACCGGTTATAATGGATATGATGAAAAGCCCGATGTTTGCCGGATCATTTCCCCCCCGATCCCAGTTGCCGAAAGAGGCGATCTCGAAGAGCGCAAGCGCCATCACCGAGCTCATCGCGGCACAACGCAACGCGCAAAAGAAAAGCGAGCGGAAATCGAATCGACCGATCCTGCGCGCAAGCAGTAGCAAAAGCGCGACTAGCTGAAAAAACGCGGCCGCGCTGGTCGCCGCGGCTATGCCCATGTGGCGCATCGGTCCGGACAAAGTCAAGCTGAGAGTAGCGAATACGACCAGGTTAAGGCCGCTACATATGACCGGCGTACGCGTGTCGTTGTAAGCGAAGAACATCTGAATGGTGTTTCGGACGCTCGCGATCGCCCAAACACCGAGAGCCATCCATACAAGCGATCGGGCCGTCTCCATCACCACATCGGTTCGAAACGCGCCTCGACCGAATACGACTGTTACAATCGGTACGGCGAGTACCGCGATCGCTACCGAAGCGGGCACGGAGATGAAAAGCGAGAGCCGAAAGCTGTAGCAGAAGGTCTCTTTTGCCTCGTCGTGTCGGCCGCGATTTCTTAAGGTCGCGAGACTCGGCAAGGTTGCGGTGGCCAGCGCCAGCGCGAACATTCCTTGGGGAATTTCCACTAGCCGCTGTCCGTAATAGAGAAAACTCTGCGAGCCGGACGGTAAATAAGAGGCGAAAAGGCGCGAGAGCAGGATGTTGATTTCGTAGATCCCAACGCCTAGCATCAGCGGCGTCATTAGGCGCAATACCTTAATTACGGCGGGATCGCGAAAGTTAATCCTCGGCCGGATGAGCATTCCCACGCGCGCGAGTGCCGGTATTTGCACCACGGCCTGCAAAAACCCTCCGAAAAGCGCCGCCAAGGCAAGGCCGACAATCGGCGAAAGGTCCAACAAGAGGGCGAGCGGAGTAAAGAAGAAAGGCGCTGAAATCATCGACAGATTCAACAGAGCGGGCGCGAAGGCGGGCACAAAAAAGCGTTTGAGCGTGTTGAGCGCCGCCATACCCAGGGCCGCGATTCCCATAAACAGGATATAAGGAAAAACCACGCGGGCGATCTCGACGGTCGCGGCGAACTTCTCGGGTTCGGATTTGTAACCAGCGGCATAGAGCGTGACCAACTGCGGGGCGATTAGCACTCCGAGAACGCTGACGGCGACCAGTATCAACACCATGACACCGGTTAGCGCCGCGTAAAATTCGCGCGCGCGCTCCGGCCCGGCCCTCTCACTGACCTCAGAAAAAACCGGAATAAAGGCATTTGAAACAGCACCCTCCGCGAGAAGCGCTCGTAACGCGTTTGGAATGGTGAAGGCGACGAAAAAAGCGTCCGTCGCGCCGATCGAAAAGCTCGCGGCAATCACCGCATCGCGAATCGCGCCTAAAACCCGAGAGCTCAGAGTTCCGCTCGCCACAATCGCGGCTCTTTTGGTTATTGCGCGCCCTTCTACGGTAAGCTGCTGGTCCGGCATCTTTTCCGAGTATCGATCCGCTCGCGAAAGTGGCAAGTAAACGGAGATCGGCCAGTTGATCACCGTAGAGACGCGACGTCTCCGCACGAACCAGGGCTTTCGGCTTGACAGCGGCGATCCGAGAGGCTACCAGTTGGCCTTCCGAGCGGACTTTTTGGAGAAGATCTCGTGGCACATCACCTTTCGGCAGAGAAGCGAACCCGACAGAGCGTCAAACGAAGTGAACGAAATCGACATATCAAAACCACCATGCGCGGTCACATCAAACGCTTGCGCGAGTCGATCGAGAAGGGCGATCTAGCAGAATCCGCGAAGATGTTACAGATCTGTGTAAAGCAAATCGATCGTGCGGTATCAAAGGGCGTTTACCACCGTAAAACCGGCTCGAGGTATATCTCGCGATTGAGCGCGCGCGTGGCCGCGCTTCAAACGCTCGCGAATACGGCCGGATAGAGCCGTTGCTACATTCAAGTAAATTGTCCGGTCAACTGCGTGATCGCTCCGAGAAGAATGGTCTCGGGAGGTCGCTTGCTGCTCTTAAGGGCGATGTCCGTGCCGGACAGGATTCGAAAAGCAGAGGCGAGCTCGGCGTTCTGAAACCGTTTGGCCGCGCTGGTGAGGTCGCGCGCTTTAAATGTAGGCGCCCCCGCCTCCTTGGCCGCTTCCTGGGGCGATAGCCCCGACGCCAGCGCGTGACGCATCCGGGCCACCATACGAAGCTGTCGCGCGACCATAGCCAAGATTCTCAAAGGCGGTTCGCCGTTGCTTAAAAGAGAGTTCGCGGCTCGAAGTGCTATCTCTTGATTCTTCATTCCCACCGCATCGACAAGCTCCCAGATGGACTCCACCCGAATGCGCGATACACAGGCCTCGACTGCATCGAGACCGATCGACGCCCCCTTTCCGACAAAGAGCGAAAGCCGTTCGAGAGCGTCGTCGATGGCCGATAGATCGTTTCCAATCGCATCGACCAGCGCGCGCGCCGCTTCGGGCTCTAGCGCGTGGCCGCGCTGTCTGGCCTCGGCTGACGCGAAGCCGCCGAGCTGATTCGCCTTTAGCGTCTCGGCGTCACTCCAGAATCCTTGCTTCTTCGCGACTTTTGCCAAGCGAATTCGACCGTCGAGCTTTTCCGCGGTCAATACCAAGCAGGTCGAAGGCGAAGGCTTTTCGAAATAGGTCGCCAGCGTTTCAAATTGCGTCTCCGGCAGGCTTTCGACGCCGCGTACCAAAATAAACCGCATTTTTGCCATCATCGGCAGTGTTTTTGCCGCCTCAACGATTCGCGTTGCGGAGCTGTTCTTTCCAAAAAAAGACTCGTCGTTGAGCGCATCGCGCTTGTCACCCATCACCGCAAGACGCAGTGCGGAAACCGCACGTTCGATAAAAAAACGTTCCGTTCCGACCAGTAGATGGACCGGAGCGAATTTCCCGGCATTTGCCTCTTTGAGTAGTTGCTTGATGTCCAAAACGAAGCCTAAATTCACTAACGATCTGGTTCGGGATGGTAAGAGATAGCGCCTTTCTACCCTTTTTCCGCCGGCGATTCCACTGCAGACTCGATTGCCCGCGACGATTTAGCGGCGGGCGTTGGGCGAGTCGGGCTTCATCAAAGAGATCCTGCAAGTTCGCCGAAAACTTGGCGTATCCGCTCACTAAGGTTATTCCCCTAGTAGAGGATGAATATGGCTGCTGGTCTTACTGGCCTGATCAATAACGCAAAACGAGCGGCCCAGCGACGAGGGCAAAAAGCCTCCACGGTTCATCTCCTTCTGACCCTGTTTCAGGAGGATTGTCAGACCGGGGTTTTACTCGCGCAGCAGGGTGTGCGCGAAATCGATTTAATCAAATCGTTGGCCGAGGTCGCGGAAGAGCCGGCGAGCGCCATCGAGCTCGCGGAGGAGCGAGCAGAAAAGATCGCCGAAGCGGTCGGCGATTCACCGCCCCGAGCGATTCACCTGCTATTGGCTATCGCGCGCGATTCACGGAGCGCGGGTTACCGCTGTCTCGAAAGAATCGGTACGCGCGCCAGCGCGGTTCACGGGGGCGCCTTGGCGGTTTTAGAAAGCTCTGGATGCGCGGTTGAACGACTCAACGGGCGTGACAACGCGGAAACCAATATCAAGCGATCTCGCGGGGTTCAGCTATCCTTTCCCCATACGCCTCCGCTTCGAACCAACCATTGGGTTAGTCGGGAGGACGAGAACCGCGTCAAGGCTAAAAAACGGGCGAAAAACACCTTTCACCCAGTGAACGTTCGACCCGAGTCGCCCAAAAAGGTCATTTCAATTGAGCCGGCTACTCCTACGGCTGAAACCGCATCCGAAAGCCACGCTGAAAAATCTTCGGAGCCGGTCAATCGCTACGAGCTTGAGCGACGGCGCTACCCCACGCTATTCGCGCTCGGCCGAAACCTGATGGTTGCGGCCTCGAACAACGAGATCGACCCGGTTATCGGCAGACAGCGAGAAATCGAGCAACTACTCGATGTGCTCGCGCGGCGGCGGGCCAATAACCCGCTTTTGGTAGGGCCCTCGGGAGTCGGCAAGACCGCGATCGTCGAGGGTTTGGCGCTTTGGCTGGTTCAGTCAGAACCCGAATCCGGCGCTCTAGCGGAGCGGATAATTGTCGAAATATCTATCAGCGCGTTGCTCTCGGGAACGGGCGTAAGAGGCGCGCTGGCGGAGAAGCTGCGCGCTCTACGAGCGGAGGTGGCCAGCTCAAATGGCCGCGTACTTTTATTCATCGATGAGATCCACACTTTGGTCGGCACGCCCGAGGGCGCTGATGGTCTCACCAATGAACTGAAAATCGCGCTGGCTCGCGGACAACTACCTTGCATCGGCGCGACCACCGAAAGCGAATATCGGCGCTTGTTTGAACGAGATGTCGCACTCGCGAGGCGCTTTACTCGCATCGACATTCAACAACCTAAGCCCGCGGACGCGATTAAAATTCTCAAAGGTATTTCGCTCCAGTACGAAAAACACCACCGGGTGGCTTATCAGCCTCAAGCGCTCGAATCCGCCGTCGAGATGTCCGTGCGCTATCTCTCCGAGCGACAGCTTCCGGAAAAAGCCATTAGCGTCATCGATCAAGCCGCGGCTCGGATTCGTCGAAGAGGCGGCAAAATCGTGGATGAAACAGCGGTCGCGCAGGTGATTTCCGAACAGACGAAAGTGCCCATCGAGAGGTTGATGATGCGCGATGCGGACCGGCTTTTACTTCTGGATAAGCACCTTGAGAAACGCGTCATCGGACAACGAGAAGCGATCTCGCGCATCGCCCCGGCTTTACGCAAGAGCGCCGCCGGGTTTCGGGGCGCTCGTCCGCTCGGCACCTTTCTGTTTTTAGGCCCCACGGGTGTCGGCAAGACCGAGATGGCCAAGGCGATCAACGAGCTTCTATTTCCGACAAGTGAAATGACGCGATTTGACATGAGCGAGTTCAGCGAGCCGCATTCTGTGGCTCGTCTGTTGGGAGCTCCCCCGGGGTATATCGGGCACGATGAGGGCGGGCAGCTCACCGAGGCGGTTCGCTCGCGGCCTTACCAGCTCATTTTGCTGGACGAGATCGATAAAGCGCACCCGGAGGTCTTGCTGTCGTTGCTGCCCTTGCTCGATGAAGGGCGACTAACCGATTCAAGGGGTCGCACCGTAGATTTTACCAACGCCGTGATCGCCATGACCTCGAATCTCGGCGCGGCCGTACAACGCAACAAAATGGCCATCGGTTTTAGCGCGGACCACGACCGCAATAATGATGCCCGTCTCGCGAAGCGGGCGCTGGCGGAAGCGCGCGCCGCGTTGCCTCCGGAGCTTTGGAACCGAATCGACGAGCCGCTCTATTTTTACCCCCTGGGCGAGCAGGAAATCGCGGCGATCGCTCGACGTTTTGTCGACCAGGCGGCGCAAATCGCCTTTGACCGCTACGCGATCATTCTCGAAATCGATCCTTCGGTGATTTCGACCCTGGCCGCCGCGGGCGGCTTTGACCCGTTGCTCGGCGCCCGGCCCATGAAGCGGACCGTGGGCCGATTGGTGGAAGCGCCGCTGGCGGACGCGATTCTCTCGGAAAGGTTCGCCTCAGGCGACGAGCTTTTACTGCGCGGAGACGGCGATAAGGTGACTATCGAGCTCAAAACCGGCACGGAACAGCCCCTCTGTTGCGCCTAACGATCGATCAGCCGTGCCTTTGCGAAAAGCCGTCTTACAATAAGATCCGTCATGCTGCTCGGCGACTCGGGTCGAGGCGGCAAAAGCGCGGGATAGCGAGACATGCAAGCGCAACGCTTCTCTCTTTTGATCAAACCTACCTCGGCGGACTGCAACCTGAGGTGCGCCTATTGCTTTTATCTCTCTCGCTCTCGTCTCTACCCATCGACCCGCGCGCACCGGATGGCGGATAAGGTACTAAAGCGCGTCATCTCGACCTATCTATCGACCGATCAAGAACAATACGTTTTCGGCTGGCAGGGTGGAGAGCCGACCTTGATGGGGGTCGATTTTTACCGTCGGGTGACCGAGCTACAACAAAAGTACGGACGAGCGGGCGCGTTGGTCTGTAACGGGCTTCAGACCAACGCCACCCTGATAGACGACGATCTCGCTCAACACCTATCGGACTATCGGTTTTTGGTCGGCGCCAGCCTGGATGGTCCGAAACAGCTTCACGATCACTATCGCAAGAAGATCGGCGGTCAGGATTGCCACGCCGATGTCGTCAGGGGCATTCGACGCCTCGAAGCGCATCGCGTGGCGTTCAATATTCTCGTGCTGGTCAATGATATCAATGTCAAACGCGCGGTGGAGCTCTATGAATACTTATGCGAAAACGGCTGGGTTTATCACCAGTATATACCCTGCGTTGAATTCGACGAGCACGGAAAGCCGGCCCCGTTTGCCGTTACCGGCCCGCAGTGGGGAGACTTTCTCTGCGCGCTATTTGATAGATGGATCAGGTCGGATTTCGGAAAAGTCTCCGTCCGGCTTTTCGACAGCATCTTGACCAAGCTGGTCGACGGCCGCGTTACCATCTGTCACATGGGCCGAGATTGCCGCCAATACTACGTGGTCGAGCATAACGGAGATCTCTATCCGTGTGATTTCTTCGTGGATAGAGAGCATTATCTCGGAAATCTCGAAGGCGGCTCCTGGGATGGCTTACACCAATCGAAGATCTATCGCGATTTCGGCGAGCAAAAGTCGCGCTATCACGCGGCCTGCTCGGCTTGCGACTTTCTCTCGCTATGCGCGGGCGATTGCCCAAAACACCGTTTGTATCACGGCAACCCGCGGGATTTGAGTTTTTTATGTGAAGGCTGGAAAGCGTTCTATCGCCACGCTTTACCCGAATTTCGCCGCCTTGCCCGGGCACTCAAACGAGAGACAAGGGCCGCGTCGACGCCCGCGGCACCGCTCGACGGACGTCGCGCGGCTCTCAGCGTCGGCCGAAACGACCCCTGTCCCTGCGGAAGCGGTAAGAAGTACAAAAACTGCTGTTTTCGCCGGGCGTGATCGGTTTTGTCCCGGACGGCTCGCTTTTTGAATGCCTTATCCGTAGAATGCAGCGGCATGAAAACGAACGTAACTGTTCAGGAGGGTACTGCTGTTTGGCTACGACGGCGGCCAATTCATCCCGAAAAACCGGCTTTCGTCCTCGGGCCGGCGTACTCGGGTCCTACGGACCCTGTGTACTGCCGCTGGAAACGTACAGCTTCGCGGACTCGCGTCCGCTCCGC
>JAFGIB010000038.1 GCA_016929805.1 Deltaproteobacteria bacterium
AAGCCGGTTTTACGGGATGAATTGGCCGCCGTCGTAGTCAAACAGCAGTACCCCCCTGAACGGTTACACCCTAAGTGAGGTCTAAAAAAAGTGAGCACGCACTTAGTTCGCGCTATTTTTCGCGAGCGAAGCGCTTTACGCCGACGGATTCTTTGCAACGTTAAGGGTTACCCATAAACGGGCTAACAACCTCGGTTTCTACCCGATTCCCCCTTTTTGGTAGATCGCCAGCGCAGTAGGAAACGGCTCTAAAGCTCTTTCGAAGATCCCCAGAGAGTAAGCTATAGTCAAACCGTAATTGGTAATAGGGATCGAGGCTGTCCTACAAAGCAGTATCCTATTTAAAACCTCTCTTCGATTCTGCGTGCAGGCGCCACAGTGAATTACGAGATCGTATTCTGCGAGATTATTGGGGAAGTCGTGACCTTGCGTGTGCACAAACTCTAACTTGCCTCCCACGTATTGGGTTAGCCAGCGGGGTATTTTAACTCTCCCGATATCATCAGCGATAGGATGGTGCGAGCACGCTTCCGCTATGAGAACTCTGTCGCCGGGCTTGAGATGCTCTATAGCCATCGCGCCTTTGACCATCTCCGTAAGGTCACCCTTAAACCTCGCGAAAAGAATTGAAAATGAGGTGAGTTTGATCTCTCTAGGCGTATCCGCTACCACTTTGAGAAAAGCCTGAGAGTCCGTTACGACGAGCTTGGGCGGTTTATTCAGCCTATGTAGAGCTTCACGCAGCTCCCGTTCCTTGACCACTAAACAATAGCTATCGCTGTCAAGTATGTCGCGAATGCTTTGCACCTGAGGGAGTATCAGCCTTCCCTTGGGAGCCTCCTTGTCTATCGGAACTACCAGTACCGCAAGCTCTCCCGGACCCAACAGATCTCCGAGTATAGAGGGAGTATTAACAAACTCTTCCGGGGCGGCGTTTAGAAGCGCTTGTCTGAAATGAAGTATTCCTTCCCCCGTGCTCGCCGTGGTATCAACAACCATGATTCCGCTATCGCTCAATCTCCTTTTTAGAGACGGGTCCGGCGGATGCAGGTCACATTTATTCATGACTACTATCAATGGTACTTTTTTTCCGGACAGCTCGGAGAGTAGTTGCTCCTCGAAATCGCCCCAAATGCCTGCTTCAGATACGATTACTCCCATGTCGATACGTTCGAAAATCTGACGCGTGCGTTGTATCCGAAGCTTTCCAAGGGCGCCGGAATCATCTATTCCGGCTGTATCGATGAAAAGCACCGGCCCCAGGGGCAACAGCTCCATCGGCTTTTCGACCGGATCGGTGGTGGTACCCGCGAAATCGGAAACGATCGATACCTGCTGCCTGGTGATCGCATTCAACAGGCTCGATTTACCAACATTACGCTTTCCGAATATTCCTATGTGTATCCTGAGTCCTTTGGGCGTGGTTTGCATTTTCTTTCAACCCGCTTTTATCCGCTCGTATCGCAACCGAACCCGCATATCGACGAACGCCGAAGCTCGGGTCCTGACGCGGCTATTCGATCACATCTGGCGTTCCCGGAAGGCGTAGCGCTTTTTGCGACGTAAGCTCGTAAAATGTTCGAGCTGGTGAGCACGCGTTTATTTTATACACCATTTTGCATTTACGCTCGACGTTTATTGCCGAGTTAAGGTATAATACAAAAGTCACTATGACACCTGCGGTCAGGCAAGCGAGCTGAAGCCAAGGGACGAGACGTTATTGTACGTCTTGTTATCACTGTTCATATCCTCGGGTATTGTGCCCGAAATATGCACGAAAAGACGCTTGTTGCTCCCGCAGGTAAAACCTTTAACGGAGAAGACAGGATGGAAGATCGTGTTATCGGCGTAGTCGCCATCATCGTAAAAAAACGGACTGAGGTCGCTAGTCTTGTAAACGAAACATTAACCGCGTTTGGAGATGTGATAATCGGGCGAATGGGCCTGCCATATCACCAGCGCGACATCAACATCATCACCCTGATCGTCGACGCTTCCACGGATCAGATCGGCGCGTTGTCGGGGAAACTCGGAATGATTCCGGGAGTTACGGTTAAATCCACCCTGGCCAAAATCTAAATAAGGGAGAGAGCACCATGCAGGTTAGTACGGCCATACAGGTAAAGTCGGCGGCCAAATGGCAAAAGACTCTTATCAAGCAGGACGAAATAGAGCGATATCTCGAAAATGGCGAGGACTTTATCGACGAAGGCGCTATCAGCTCTGCGATTGAGAAAAACCGGGGAGCGTCGCCCGAGCGCATTCGCGATATCATCCAAAAAGCCTACGACATCGAGCTTATGGACTTGGCGGACGTAGCAGCGCTAGTCGGCGTAACCGATCCCGCCATTAAGCAAGAGGTCTTCGCGGCGGCGCGCGAGATAAAGACCAAGGTTTACGACAATCGAGTCGTCACCTTCGCGCCTCTGTATTGTGGGAGCAAATGCGTCAATCAGTGTAAATACTGCGGTTTTCGAAGGAATAACAACGCGATGCAACGCCGCGTGCTATCTATGGAAGAGATCGAGGAGGAAACGCGCATCCTCGCGGGCAAGATCGGCCACAAGCGCCTGGTTGTCGTGTACGGCGAACATCCCGAAACCGATGTCGAGTATATTGTAGAGAGCATGAGGCACATCTATTCGGTCAAGGAAAAGGCTCGCAAAGGATTCGGAGAAATTCGCCGCGTAAATATCAATGCCGCTCCGCTGCCGATAGAAGACCTATGCAAGCTCAAGGATGCGGGCATCGGCACGTTCCAGATATTCCAGGAGACCTACCACAAGCCCACCTACCGCGCTGTCCACCCGGCGGGAACGCTCAAAGGCAACTATCGCTGGCGGCTTTACGCGCTTCACAGAGCGATGGACGCGGGTATAGACGATGTAGCGGTCGGAGCGCTCTTTGGGCTTTTTGACTGGCGATTCGAAGTGATGGGGCTTGTCGAACACGCGCGCAGCCTCGAAAAACAATACGGAATAGGCCCGCACACGGTCTCGGTCCCCCGCCTCGAGCCGGCCGTCGGCACTGATTTTTCTTGGGTACGGCATTGGGTACACGACGATGATTTCCGTTACCTTATCGCGGTTATCCGTCTGGCAATCCCTTACTCCGGACTGATCGTGACAAACCGCGAAAAGCCGGAGATGCTACGGTCGGTGATCAAGATGTGTACGCAACGCGACGCGGATAGCCGTGTGGGAATAGGCGCGTACACCGATGCGTATAGCGCCACGGACCAAAAAACTTATAAACAGCAGTTTATACTCGGCGACACGCGTTCGCTCGACGAAATCGTCCGCGAGCTTGCTGAAATGGGACACATCATCTCCTTCTGCACGGCCGGCTATCGATGCGGGCGCACCGGTAAGAAAATCATGGACCTGCTCACCAGCGGAAAGGAAGGCTCTTTCTGTAAACTCAACGCCGTTCTTACTTTCCAGGAATGGCTGGAGGATTTCGGCTCTCCGGAGACCAGAAAGATCGGTGACTCGATTATTGAAAAGGAAATGAAAGAAATTCGCGCGCGCGTTCCTACCGACTATTCCCAAGTCCTGTTCAAACACTTTGAAGACGCTCGCGAGCGAATCATTCAGGGCGAACGCGACCTTTACTTTTAGCCCTTCTTTCTCGGTGTTGAATGGTTTACTGATCGGTTTACGGCGAGGTTACTCATCGACGCCGGTCGCCGGGACCCGTGCCGACAAAACGGCCGACCGATCGCACGCGCGCGGCGATATGAGCATAATACTGCTCGTCGGTCTCGTGAACGCAGGCTTTTTCCGGATATATTTCGTATAGTCGGCGGTACTCCGGCGGCGTAAGATTCGGCATGATGACGTTTGCACCACGCTGCAAGCCGAGCTCGCGTCCGTGAGCGAGGTTGATCGTCGCGAGAGCGGTTGTCGTAGGGATATTGGCCTGCGGGCATACCAAGCGCGCCAGCGCCACGACTCGATAGGTCATCTGTTCGGTATTTGGAACCTGGTCCTCTACGGGATCGCCTGGATGCTTCTTCGCGCCGAGAGGTGTTTCAGGATGAGGTATATAGGGGCCGATGCCGATCATATCAAGATCGAGCTCTCGAAATATGGCGATATCGTGCGCGAGTGAGCTTAACGTTTGGCGTGGAATCCCTACCATGACGCCGCCACCGATCTCATAGCCGAAAGAACGCAACCTTTTTAGCTGTTCGATCCGATCGACGGTCTCTCTTCCCGTTGCCGGCGGATGAATCCGGGCGAAAAGCACCGCGTCCGAGCTCTCAAAGCGTAACAGATATCGGTCCGCGCCCGCTTCGGCCCATTGAAGCAGCTCGTCGTCGGACCTCTCGCCCAAGCTGAGCGTCACCGCGAGCGGGGTTTGCCGCTTTATCGTCCGGATGATTTCCGCTATCCACCGCGCGCTGATCCCGTAGTCCTCTCCGCCTTGCATCACTACCGTGCCATATCCGAGCGTGACCGCGCGCTGAACACAAGCTAAAATGTCATCTCGCGTAAGCCGGTAGCGCCTTAGCCGGTAATTGCCCGCTCGGATTCCGCAATAAGTACACTGGCGGCAGCATATGTTGGATATTTCGATCAAACCGCGTAGATGCACGGCGTCGCCGACGTTCTCAAGCCGCACGCGATCAGCCGTATCATACAGAGTTTGAATCCGGCTTTCGTTCGTCTCGCGCAACCAACGTAATATGTCGCTTTCACTCAGATGCATCGTACCGTTCACTCTGTGCCGCTTTTACTTCTCGATACGCTTCGAACGCGAAGAGAAACGGCATAAAGGCCGTTATTTAAATACCCCGGTCATAATCGATCGCCAAGCCGTAGTTGCTTATCGGTACGCCCGCGTGTTTAAGATCGTGTTTAAAGAGGTACTCCGCTCGTCTTTCGTCGCGGCTCCCTAAATCCTGGACCGTCGCGCTCCGAAATACTCGGTCGGACCTTATTAAACACGCTCTAAGGTACATCATTCGGTCCAACATTTCGCGGTGATTTGTCATACCTAAACCGCAGCGAATCACCGGATCATATGCTAACGTGGAAAAACCGTCGGCGTAAACCTCTTCGCTCGCGAAAAACAGCGCTAGGGGCGTGCTCGTTTTTGGGGGCTTCACTTGGGGTGCACGAAGCTCGGGTTTAAAAGAAGTTCCTTGTGTTCTTATTTCATCGCTTTTTTCGCGTTTCCGCTCTACGGTGTTTTGCAACGTTATGGTTTATTTATTCCGCTCTGCCCGGCCGGCAGCTTTTTCGTAAGCGTTCAGGGGGGCAAACAAGTCGGCGGCCAATTCGCCTGTAAAACCGCGCGCGCCCGCAGGGCCGGCGAGGATGGTACTTGCTGTACCTGACGAGCCGGCGCGAGGACGAAAGCCGGTTTTACGGGATGAAATGGCCGCCGTCGTAG
>JAFGIB010000420.1 GCA_016929805.1 Deltaproteobacteria bacterium
AGCGCTATTTCGAGGAGCGAGCGACGCCGCAGATTGGGCCGTCCCGCCCGAAAGACGAGCGGAGGAACTTATTAAACACGCTCTTAGGCCGATACGTTGGCCGCGACCGCCGACTTGTCGGTTCGCATAACAGCGCGGGGTCGATCGATAGCGCGCCCTTTTCGACGTGTTTTTTGACGAAAGGGAAAAGCGGGTCTTAATCGCGGAGCTTTACACTGATTGCGTCTTACCCGGGTTCGTGCTATCTAAAAGTGTGCATTAATTGAGCAACGGGTGGAAATGAGGTTGGTGAAAATATGATGCTCGAAAAACGTTGCGGGGGTATATACCAAAACCAAGCTCCGATAACCACGCTGGCGGCGCTTGCCTATATGTTGGGAGCCGCCGGAGCCTGCACTAGTGCCTCTGATCAGATGCAGCGTTGTACTCCGGGGCTGCAGATTCCTTGTATTTGTCCGGACGGTCATCAGGGAATCGCCTTTTGCGCATCCGACGGCACGAGTCAAACCGAGTGTCAATGCGGAGAGGCAATTGTGGGACCCGGATTCAACACCCAACCGATTGCGGATTCCGGCGCTGCTCAGCCACCGATCGGGGGTTCCGCCATAAGCGATCAGCCTCAAGCGGGTACCGGTCCCGAGCAGCAGGGCACCGGGGGTGCCGAGCCGGTCGTGGTTGATACCGGTATCGAAGACGGGCTGACAATCGATGCAGGTCTCTCCGTGGACAGCGGCCCCGGGCCTGGAACGAAGGATGCCGCGTCGCAGCCCGTTGACAGCGCCGTGGCGGACGTGCAACCGAATCTCGATCAGGACGAGGTTCCCGCAACCGCTCATTGCGCGCCGGTATCGGATTGGGATCCGGCCTGGTCAGCGTGGGAAGAGGAGGTGCTCGTCCTAACGAATGAGGTGCGAGCGAAAGGAGCGGATTGCGGCCAATACGGCGTCTTCGGTTCGGCTGATCCGCTGACCATGAATCCGGAGCTGAGATGCTCGGCCCGGCTTCATTCAATGGACATGGCGCAGCGCGGCTTTTTCGAGCACACCAACCCGGACGGCGTGGATCCATTCGCCCGTATGGCCGCGGCGGGGTATACGGGCCGCTCGGGAGGAGAAAACATCGCCATGGGCCAAACCTCGCCGGCCCAGGTTGTCGCCGGTTGGGTCGATAGCGATGGCCACTGCCGAAACATCATGGAGCCGAACTATTCGCTTATCGGAGTCGGCTACTATACCCAACCGTCGTCGGGTTGGTTTCGCGGAAATTGGTGGACGCAGAATTTTGGAGGGTCCGGTTGGTCGTGGTGGTGATTCGTTAGATCGCTTCGACGTCTGACCGTTTCATCCAGCCTTCGGAGCCGTCGCTCAGCCGCACCCTCACGTAGTCCGCCTCGCCTTTGATAATTCGAGCGCTTTGGCCCTGTTGCGCCTTACCGCGCGCCTGCGCGCGAGGATCAGGTCCCTCGCGAATTGCAGCCTCGTCGTTTATCACGATCGCGGCTCGTCCCTCCTTCAAAGCCTCCGACTTTACCAGCAACCCGCCGACGGTAAGTATCAATAGAAACCCGATCAAGGGCGCCGCGATCCCCAGCCCGATTCGCAAAGACTCGCGCTCCGAAAGCCTCAGAGCGATAAGTAGCGCGAAAAAAGCGAAATCGAACAGCAGTAATAGTCCCGCTAGAAGGTTTTCGGAAAAAGGTCGCACCAAGGCTTCGCTCAGCGGCGGTCGGGTCTGAACCACCGCCTCGCCCTGCTTCTCGGCCTCTCTTTTGCCCAACAGGTTGCGGCAAGCTGCCAGCCCGGCTTCCGCGGCCTCGTCGCCCGGTTTTGCTTTCAAGCCGCGCTCATAAAATAAAATCGCCTTTCCATATTCTCCGGCTCGCGCGTAGGCGGTTGCCAGGTTGAAATAAACGTCCGCGTCTCGAACACCGGCCTGCACGATTTTCTCGTAGTCCTTGGCGGCCGAGGCGAAATCACCGCGAAAGTAGGCTTCGTTCGCGCTGGAAAAAATTCGCTGCAAGCTCTGGGCGGACGCCGGAGACGAAAGCAACGTGAATAACGCGGCCAAAAGTAGGGTTCTCACGGGTTCGCCTCCGTTGCCGCGGGCGTGAACTCCTTAAGGTGAGCGAAAAGCTCGCGAAGACGTCCGGTGTGCGTCTTGATCTGCTCGGGCGAATTGCCGGTCGAACCGAATCGCAAAAAGTCGCAACGTTCCAGCTCGTTAACCACCTGAGAGGCAAGCGCCTCTTGCATTCCCCTTTGAATCAGGCGTGTTCGTAACTCGGATAAAGTGTAACCGCCGACCGGTTCTGCCAAACGCGCTTCAAGCACGGTTGTTAGCGCGGAAGCGACCTGGCCGTAATAGCCCTTTATATCTCCCCGGGCGGCTCGAGCCATGGCCTGAGACAGACGTTGTTGCGCGTTGCGAACCGCTCGCTTGGGAGCGGATTTCGCGCTGCTCGCCTCGAGCCGACGGCGGATGGATGACACGGCGAGTACTAAAAGCCAGATCGATGGGGCGACGGCCAAAGCCCAGAAATACCACTCGGTGTCTAGTAATCTCGCGGGGTCGCGCGATAACGCGCTGCTCGTACGGATCGGTCCGAACGCGTTACCGGCGGCTTCCTCTTGCGGGGTATCGTCGGCGACGACGGCTTCTTTGTCTTCTTCCGCCTGAATCGACCGCCCGACGACGGTTAGCGCGAGCGGTTCGGAACGAACGGTCTGATAGCGTTTTTGCTCCGGGTCGAAAGTAGGCAAATCGATCGTCCCGATTTCGATTCGACCCGGGCTCTGAGGGACTAATAGCCACTCGTAAACCCGAGTACCGCTAACCAGGTCGTTCGGCGATTCGACTAGATCGCGGATCTCAGGTCGCAGTACTTGCACCCCGGGCGCCTTTGGATCAGCAAGGCTTACGGTCCGCAAGTTTCCCGTCCCCGTGACCGTCGCCGTCAGCTTGACCGCGTCTCCGGTCGCGACCTGGTCACGATCGAGCTTCGTTGAGACCGCGAAGTGTCCGACCGCGACCTCGCCTTGGGGCCGATTTTTTTCCGGCAGTTCTTTCACTTCAATCGTCACCGGAACGCTGGCTCGACGAAGGTTCGGCTCGAATCGGCGATCGAAGAAGTCAAACAGCGAACCTTGCTCGATGGATACCGTCATGGAACCGATCGTGAGCGCGCCACCGCGCAAGGGAAAGGCCGCGAAGCGACGCAATGGATAGACTGTAAAAGGGATGCCTTTTACGATTTGGCGTCGCGCCGTCAGGTTGGTAGAGGGTTGTATCAAGTCGTGGATCCAAAAACCATCCGTGTTCGGCTCGGTTTCGATCGAGGGGTTTGCGGTCAATCGCGACCGCACGTAAAGATAGATAGTCGCCGTAACTTGTTCGCCCACATAGGCTTCGGCCTTGTCGACCACGGTACGTAGAAAGGCCTGTTGATCAAAATCCGTGGCGTCTACGTAGTCCGCTTTCTTCTGTACCGCATCGTCGGTCGATTGCCGGGGTTGCTGCGTCGGGTCTGACTGCGGTAATGGATTGGAACCTTTTCCGACCACGAGCGTCACCGAGTTGCTCCTATAATTCTTGCCTCCCGCCGCTACTCGAACCGGCTGAATAGTAAACGTTCCTTCTCTGAAAGGTCGAAGAACGAAGACATAACGCGTCGTCGAGCGAAACACTCTTTGGGCGCCGCGACTTGTTCCAAAGCTAAAGCTGAATTGCATGGGACGCGAGACCTGTTGTTGAACGATTTCGAATCCGTCGAACGAGGGAAGCTCGATATCGGGTTCTTCGCCGCCGCTCGCCTCAACCTCGATTTGTAGCACCACGTTTTCATCCGTGGTCATGCGAGTGCGGTCAGCCGTCATCTCGACGCTGATCTGCGCTCGCGCCTCGCCAAAACAAACAAGAACGCTTAGGGCCGAAGTCATCAGCATCCATTTCCGGATCGCTTCCATTTTTACCAATCCTTTTCAGGCTCCCGGCGTTCGCGATTCGCACGCATTCGGGCGCGATAACGCTCGAGGTTTTCCTCGCTGTTTTGCAGCGCGTCTAAAGCGCGCGCCACGTCCTTCGGCACTGGGCGTTGTTGCTCCTGTGGCTCTTCTTCCCCGGAACGGTTCTGTTTTTCCTGATTTTCCGCTTGTTGTTGTTGTTGCTGCTGCTGCTGTTGCTGTTGGCGCTTTTCGTTCTCTTTTTTCTCTGGATTTTCTGACTCTTTTTGCTCTGGTTCTCCTTTCTCCTGTTGATCTTTTTGGTTTTGTTGTCGGTCTTCATCCCCTTGCTTTTTATCTTTATTTTGTTCGTTGTTTTCGTTTTTCTCTTGTTCTTTTTTTTCCTTTTCCTCTTTTTCCTTTTGCTTTTTTTCCTCCTCCCGAATCCGCCGCAAGGCTAGCTCCAGATTCCACGCCGCGTTGCGGTTTTGCGGGCGAAGACGCAGGGAACGCTTAAAACTATCAGCCGCTTCTCGTAAGAGCCTTTGCGCCTCCTGATGATCGTTTCCCGACGCTTTCTCGTCCGCCTCACGATAAAAGGACAAACCCAGGTTGTAATAAGCATCGGCTCTGATCTCGCGGGAAGAGGAGGGTTCTGTTGCCAGTAACAACGCCTGCCGCGCCGCGTTTTGGTCACTTCCCTTCATCAGCGCTAGCCCTCGATTGAGGTGAACCCCGCCGTTTGAAGGTAACTCGCGCGCTGCTTTGCCATAGGATTCGAGCGCTCCTTTGTAATCCTTTTCGCTCATTTTCGTATTCCCCTCCTCGACATTACGGTTCGCTGACCGCAACCACTGCCACGCTGATGCTCTTGAGGGAAAGAGCGCCGCGAGGAGGCACAATGCGAATACGAGGTCTCTGTTTCTGGCTTTCATCCTAAATTTATCGATTATCAAAAACGGGTTTCGGGCTCTGCCGTGCATGCACTCATAACACACGTTGACTCTTCGATATTCGGGAATTCTTATCCGAGTTTTTCGAAAAAGGATGGCGGCGAAACTCTAGTCTAGGGCGCAACCGGTTGAGAGGCGGAAGAATGACGCTCCGATAGTGCGATTGCGTAAAAGGCAAAGACGACGTATGATAATGTCGGTTTTAGAACAAAAGGAGGGGACTATGAAAAAAGCAACGTCGCCTTTGTTAGTTCTAGGATTTTTGCTGGTTATCGTCTCCGCGTGCAGTCCGCCTGAGCCGTGGACAAGTTATCCGATAATGGACGGCCGGTCGAGAAACGTTTACGGCAAGGCTGTTGATTCTAATTCCGCGTCGATTCCTGCTTCGAAGGCACCGCGCGGCGAGGTACGGCCGTGCGAATAGCGTCCTACCGTTATGCCGGTTGCCCTATGCTTTCGTATTGAGAGCCTATCGCAGTAGGCCTTGTCGCCCGCGGCCGATCTCTCGCCGCTTTCGGGCGCCGATCCGCCTCAAAATCGTCTTCGGTCTCGACCGCCGACTCTGTCGGCCTACCGGGATAGGCTCTTAGCGGACGGGTTTTTCATGTACCATCGGAAATGTGAAGCGTTTCGTAGACCCGATCGTTCTCGTGATAGTACCCGCAGCAACGGCGCTTACGATTTTTTCGCTATTGATAACCGAGCAGCTTGAGATCGACTACGACCTGCAGGTGACCGCCCCTGATCGCTCGCGGCCGGGGGCGGTCATACCGTTGCGTTCGCTTCTTCTAGGTCATTTGCGTCGCGTTCAAGGTCCCGAGCTCGTCGTACTACCCGCCGTCGCCCAGCTTGAGGACGGCCGCGGTAACGTCGTCGTCAGAGCACGCCTCCGTCCTTCCTTTGCTAAAACCATGGAGGGCCTTCTCGTTCTACCTAAAGGTTTCGAGGGTCGAGCGGTTCTTCGAGTAGCGGCGCGATTATCCGACGACCTCGTGACCGCGACGGCTCCTCTTGAGGTGAGCAAAGATCCGCCTCCCTCGCGGGTCCAGAGCCGAAAGCTCGGCCCCCTCAATCGGTTTTCGGCCGGTCCGGTGAAAGCCGTGGGAAACGCACAACCGCCATCGGCCCTGGAGATACGAGTTGTAGGGGGTGTTTGTGTCCCCGAGCAACGCTGTGATCTGCTCGTGCGCGTGGGTACTCCACCCGCTTCCATCGAGATAGCGCAAACCGCCTCGGTTACACCGATTGCAAGGGAGCCTACGGTATCTGAGCCGACCGATGGAATTGTGCCGCTTTCCGTCGTAACGCACGGCCCCGAAGCCGAGCTTAGGTTGAAGGCCCTGCGGGAGTCGATCGTGGTCGCTGAACGAGAGGTGAGGCTTCCGATCGATCTCGCGACAACCTCGTTAAGACTGAAATCCGCTATCGTAGCCACCTCCTCGAAAATCACCTTTCGACTGGAGGATAAGCGAGAGGACTCGGGATGTATCGTCGACGCCTATCACCGGAACCGTTGGGTTTTTACCGGCTGGTCCAAAGATTGCGTTAAGGAAAACAGCCTTCGATTCGTCCCGCAGGGCTCGGTCGCGTCCGGACTATGGCGAATACAGGCGCGGCGCGATCCCTTTGGCAACGATAGCTCCGCGGCGCGCCTCTTATACCTTCGTGGCGAGGAGCAGAGCGATAGCGACGTGCTGCGCGCGATTGCCGTCGGCCTCAGCGCAAGCCATCCGAATGACGACTATTTGAGTAGGGTAGCGGCTCAACCCGGCCGGTATCTTTCCCAAGGGTTGGAGCGACAAGCCGCGTACCTTTTCGCCGCGGACGAGCAGGAGGGGCTGATCGCACCACCGGCAGCCGTATCGAGCTATCCAGAAGCCGAGGCGAGGCTTCGGCGTCATCGGAATATATTAAGAAGGTTTTCGCTCTTCGCGTTGGCGTTGACCGGCGTTGCTCTCGGCTTATTGGTCGTCCGCCGCGGCCTGCGAGCAGCCTCGGCCGCGCGCGAAATCATGGCCGCGGCCGGGGACGACCGGGCATTGACGCGAAGAAACCGACTGCAGATGACGCTTACGGTGTTCTCGGTCGCCGCGTCGATCTTACTTACGTTTCTCGCCATCGCGGTTTATCTGATCGCGCGATATAAGGCGTTCTAATTCCCCGCGATCCGCGCTCGGCTTGCGCTAGCGGTACAGCGCGTCTAGATTGCTAATAGGTCTTAACGCCATGTTCGCCACGGTCCTAAAAAAAATCCTTGGAACCAAGCACGAGCGCGAGATCAAGCGCATGCGACCTATGGTCGACGCCATCAACCGGCTCGAGCCGGAGATGAAAGGGCTCGATGACCGGGCGCTGAGGCGAAAAACCGCCGAGTTCCGGGAAAAGCTGGATCGAGGCGCGCCGCTTGATGATCTACTTATTCCCGCCTTCGCGGTCTGTCGCGAGGCCTCGGTTCGCGCCCTCAGAATGCGTCACTACGACGTACAGTTGATGGGGGGCATCGTTTTACATCGCGGTAAGATCGCCGAGATGAAGACCGGCGAGGGAAAGACCCTGGTCGCCACGTTGGCGTGCTACCTCAACGCGCTGGAGAAAAAGGGCGTTCACGTGGTTACGGTGAACGACTATTTGGCCAGGCGCGACGCGGAATGGATGGGTAAGATCTATAGCTTTTTAGGCATGACGACCGGGGTGATCGTCAGCCAACAATCCGACGGGGAAAAGAAGCGCGCTTATCGTTGCGACGTGACTTACGGCCAGAACAACGAGTTCGGTTTCGATTATCTGCGCGACAACATGAAATTCAGCATCTACGACTACGCCCAGCGCGAGCTGAACTTCGCCATCGTCGACGAGGTCGACTCGATTCTCATCGACGAGGCGCGCACCCCCTTGATCATCAGCGGGCGGGGACGGAGCGCGAGCGACAAATATGTCAAGATCAACGAGATCATCCCGCGCCTACGAAAGGACGAGCACTTCGCGGTGGATGAAAAGAATCACTCGGTGACCTTGACGGACGATGGGGTAGAGCTGGCGCAGAGAGAGTTGCATCGCCGGGGGCTGACCGAGGTGGAGAATCTCTACGATCCCATCAATCTCGAGTCGCTGCATATCCTGCAACAGCTTTTGAGGGCGCACACGCTATACCGGCGCGATCAAGAATACATGGTCGACGATAATGGCCGGGTGATGATCATCGACGAGTTTACAGGGCGAATACTCCCGGGACGCAGGTGGTCCGACGGGCTGCACCAGGCGGTGGAGGCGAAAGAGAACGTTTCGATTCAGGAAGAAAACGCCACGCTCGCCACCATCAGCTTTCAGAATCTATTCCGCCTCTATCGAAAACTTTCGGGCATGACCGGGACCGCCGACACCGAGGCCGCGGAGTTTCATAAGATTTACAAACTGGACGTGGTGGTGATCCCGACGAATGAACCCTGTATTCGAGACGACCACAACGATTTGATCTACAAGAGCGAGCGCGAGAAGTTCAAGGCCGTCGCGGACGAGATCGCGGATTGTTACGAGCGCGGCCAGCCGGTTCTGGTGGGAACAACCAGTGTCGAAAAGTCGGACGCGCTGGCAAAGATACTGAAACGCCGGAATATCCTCCATAACGTGCTCAACGCGAAGCAACACGAGCGCGAGGCGTATATCGTGGCTCAGGCGGGGCGAAAAAGCGCGGTGACGGTAGCGACCAACATGGCCGGACGGGGCACCGACATCGTGCTCGGAGGTAACCCGGAGATGATCGCGCGCTTGGAGGTTTTGCAGAACGCTTCGGACGAGCTTCGCGACGATCCAGCAGCGTTGGAGAAAGCGGTCTCGGAAGCGACCGAGCAGTACGTGGCGAAATGTAACCAGGAACGGCAAGAGGTGCTTTCGGCGGGCGGATTGCACATATTAGGAACCGAGCGGCACGAGTCGCGGCGGGTCGACAACCAGTTGCGCGGTCGAAGCGGGCGTCAAGGCGATCCCGGAAGCTCTCGCTTTTATCTTTCCTTGGAAGACGACTTGATGCGCATTTTTGCGGGCGAACGGATTCAAGCGTTAATGGGGCGATTGGGGATGGAGGATGGAATTCCCATCGAGCATAAATGGGTGACGCGCGCGGTCGAGAATGCCCAAACGAAAGTCGAGCAGCGCAACTTCGATATTCGCAAGCACCTGCTCGAATACGACGATGTGATGAATCAACAGCGCAAAAGCGTTTACGCCTTGCGCCGCCAGGTGCTGAAGGGCCAGTACCGCACCGAGCCTACCGAGGAGGAGCGCAAGAAAGGGGTCGAATCGGAACCGCTGGTTAAGGAGATCGATCCGAGCTTGGCGCGAGAGGCCGAGCCCAGGCTCGAGGAGCTGATCAAGATCTTTGCATCGGAACCGCCCGCGCGAGAGTCATCCCCCGAGGAGCGCGCGATATGGCGCGACCGCGTATCAAGTCAGGAGATCGGCGATCTCAAGCAACTCGCCACGCAGCCGCTCGAGCAACAGGTCTACATCGACTTCGGCTGTCAAGTCGATCTGGCTCGTTACGCGAAAGAACCCGCGAAAGCGTTGGAGCATTTGCGGCAAGAAGTGCCCATGTCCCTTTCGGAACAAAGGGAGCGTTTGTTAGATTTATTAGACGAGATCATCGGGACCATGGTGGAGCACGCGTGCCCCCCGAGAAAGCACTTCGAGGATTGGAATATCGACGGATTGATCAAGGCGTATGAAGAGCAGTTTGGAATCTCGGCGACCGGCGTGGAAAAGATCATCGACTCGCGGGAGCTCGCCGCCAAGCTGTTTCAAGACGCGGAAGCGGTGCTCAAACGACGCGAGAAGGAGATCGGAAGGCTGCTTTATCTGCGTTTGTTCCGCAACTTCTATTTACAGGACATCGATAATCAATGGCTTGAGCACCTGCAGGATATGGACAGTCTTCGAGAAGGAATCGGGTTGCGCGGTTACGGGCAGAGAGACCCGAAGAAGGAGTATCAAAAGGAAGGCTTTTCGCTTTTCCTTGATTTGATGCAAAATGTCAAAGCCGGCGTGATTCACAAGATGTACCACTTCCGGCTCGAACACGAGGACGAAATCGAAAGGCTGGAGGAACAACGGCGTCGACGCGCCGAGGCCCAGCAGCAGCGCATTCGCATGAGTCATGCCGACGCGGCCGAAGAGGGGCTCGGCGAGGCGGGCGACGGCAGGCGCGCCAGACGCAGAGCGGGAGGCGGTATGAAACCTCAGACAGTCCGACGCGATAAGCCCAAGGTCGGCCGCAACGACCCTTGCTGGTGCGGCAGCGGTAAAAAATACAAACAGTGTCACCTTCGGTCCGATCAAATGCAGCAAAATGCCGACTTAAATAGCTAAACGAAACAAGGGAAAACCGATGCCCAAATCTCAAGTAGCCATTCTTCAAACCTCGCCCGCGAGCGTGCGCAGGGACTACCATGAACTGATGAATTTAGCCGGATACCAGCAGGTGGTGGATAAGACGCGCGATACCGCGCTTAAAATAAACATTAGCTGGCACCTTTTCTTTCCCGGAAGCAGCACCACGCCCTGGCAACTCGACGGCGTGATCAACGCGATGAAACGAGATGGATATGACCCCGGTTTGATTCACGGATGCCACAATCGCACGGTCGTGATCGACGCGCATTTAGGGGAGCGCGAAAATAAGCAGATCGATGTGGTCGAGGCGCACGGCCTGCGTAACCTTCACCTCTACGAGGATGAAGATTGGATCCCGATACGCGAGGCGGTGGGCGATCTCGCGGAAAAATTTTTGGTGCTGAATGATGTCTATCCAAAGGGGTTCCAAATTCCGCGAAGATTCGTCGGCGAAAACATCATTCATCTGCCCACGATTAAGACGCACATTTTCACCACCACGACCGGCGCGATGAAAAACGCGTTCGGCGGATTGCTCAACGAACGACGCCATTGGACCCATCCCGTGATCCACGAGACCTTGTGCGACCTGCTGATGATTCAAAAAAAGATCCATCCGGGTCTTTTCGCGGTCATGGACGGCACGTTTGCCGGAGACGGACCGGGACCGCGTTGCATGATTCCTTATGTAAAGAATGTGATTTTAGCCTCCGCCGATCAGGTCGCGATCGACGCCGTCGCCGCCAAATTAATGGGTTTTAATCCCCTGGATATCAAATTTATTAGAACCGCTCATGACCTCGGTCTCGGCTGTGGCGATCCCGGAGAGATCGAAATCGTCGGCGACGCGAGCGCGGCAGAACAGAACTGGAATTTTATCGGTCCTACAAAGGAGAACTTAACCTTTGCGGCCCGGATGCAACACGAGATCTATTGGGGTCGATTAAAGAACGTCGTCGAATGGTCGCTGAAAACCTGGTTGGCGCCCTGGTCCTATCTGGCTTCGGTAACCTATCACGATCTCTACTGGTATCCGCGCAACGGAAACGACAAGGTCTTCGAGGTACTGCAAAGCGATTGGGGGAGGCTGTTTCACAACTGGCAAAGTCTCGTCCCCGGCGACGAGGGTTTTAGTGAGCTCGGAGATCCACCCTACTCGGTGCCGCGACAGACCGGTGATCTCTTGAAGTTGGGCGTTAGAATTCTCGGAACCGCCGTCAAGGAAGCGCCGGAATTCCAAGCGCGTCTGCGCAGCCGCTTATAACTCAAACGTTACAACGGATCCGCTGTCGTAACCACTTGGATAAAAACCTATCGTAAGAGAACTATTTTGTAGATTTTGTGTGTAAATATGTTACAACAGGCCTCGTTTTTCCTGCGAGGTCACGCCGCTCGCGCGTTTCCGTCGGTTAGAAGAGAGAATCGCGCGAGGATCGACCCGCGATTTCAGCAATTCGTAAAGGTGCTGCGACCGGACAATCACAAAGGGAATAAACCAGATGAGGATAAAAACAAGATTGGTAATTTTCGCGCTCCCGATTTTACTGTTTTCGACCTCGGTAATCGCTCAGGACGACTTCCTCGAAGCCTCGCAACCGAGTCAGGGATATTCCGCGGGCGCCGAAGCTTCAGTCAGCGAAGAACCGGCTTTGCCCGTTGATAATAGCAATAATAAACAAAGTAGCTTCAGCGTTCTGGGGGGATACGCTATTGATTTCGAGTCGGAGGATAGCCCTTACGGAGTTGCACTGGGTGTGCGAGGCGGTTATACCTTGGACATCGGACTCTATCTCGGACTAAAATTCATATACTACGTGGGTGAGCAGACCTTCCAAAACGAACACAATAACGTGGTCACGGTCAACGCCGAGGTGGGTTACGATTTTGATTTCGAACCGATTATTGTCAGGCCCTCGCTGGATATCGGGTTGGACACGCGGCGGGAGCTGTTTTCCATCGCGCCGGGAGCTTCTATATTAGTCCCGCTAGACGAATTTATTGTCGGGTTGGATGTGCGTTACTTAAGCGTTGCGGATGCCGACTCAATTCAAGGATTGTCGTTTTTAGCAAGTGTAGGAGTGCGGTACTAGACCTTAACCTTGTAAAAAAACCGTCGGCGTAAAGGTACCTTCTCAAAAAGAGGTGGCGAAACAACCCGGGAACGTGGCCGTATAGGTTCGCGCCTTGGTAGTATCGATATAAAAAACCGCCCCTGCCCCTGCCCCCATAGGCATTAACCAAAATTAGTCGACGAACATGAAAACGCCGTAGCGCGCGGGCTTGTCCCGCGCTGAT
>JAFGIB010000421.1 GCA_016929805.1 Deltaproteobacteria bacterium
ATCAGCGCGGGACAAGCCCGCGCGCTACGGCGTTTTCATGTTCGTCGACTAATTTTGGTTAATGCCTATGGGGGCAGGGGCAGGGGCAGTTTTTTTATATCGATACTACCAAGGCGCGAACCTATACGGCCACGTTCCCGGGTTGTTTCGCCACCACTTTTTGAGAAGGTATCTTTTTTTTAGACCTCACTTAGGGTGAACTACGCTGCGGACCCCAAAAAGTGCCGCGCACGATTATTTCATCGCTTTTTTCTCGTTTCGGCTCGACGTTTTTTTTCAACGTTAAGGTTTATTTGCCGCGAGCAGCTTGGCAAATGCAGAGTTCACTTCGCCGCTGATTGTCTCGATGCATTTGCGCGCGATATCGCCAGAGCTGACTCCGTCCGCGCATATCAGCGCGACGAGCCTTTCTTGAAGCAAAACCGGTCTTATCATCATCTCTCCGCCGTGGCTTTGAACGATAGCTTGAAAAAGCACATCGATCGCCGAGAAATGGGGCGAGCCGTAGTACGGTTGTGTACTTGTAACTACATCGCGAAACAGAGAAGGGCTTGAAAGGGGCAACCATAGATTGCGAACCGAGTCTCTGCTCAGCGAGACGCCGACCCCGTCCCAACCCTTGAGAAAATCCTTGCGACGCGCGAGAAAAACCGCGGATCGTGCGGCGCTTACCACCCCGTAGCACGCCAAGCGAACCACTTCGTCTCGGTTTGTGCTCCGACGAAGCTCCGAGATAATCTTATCGATCGGAATCGGCTGAACCGGCGAGAGACTGATCGTTACCATCGATCTATCTTTTAGCATGACCACGAATTGTCGGTATAATAAACTACTTTAAATTTTGATCCGACCTTCGATTTCTCAGGCGCTTACAGGGTTTGTATCGCGCTCTATCTGCGCGTCCATGGTCGTCGCGTGAAGCGAATCGGTGGGGTACAGCGAGACAGGCGGTAAAGATGGCTATTATTCTTCATATTGAAGACGAAACGGAAAACCTCATCATGGTGGAAAATCTGCTTACATCAGCCGGACATCTCGTCATCAGTGCGAGAGACGGCCTAGAGGGTGCGCGTCTAGCAGAGACCCGGCAGCCGGATATGGTTCTGGTCGACACCACGTTGCCGAATCTCGATGGATATGAAGTTACGCTGCGCTTACGCGGAATGGAGTTGATGAAAAATAAGCCTATCGTCGCCTTGAGCGGCGAACAAGACGATGAGACCGCGTTGGCCGTCGGAGCGGACGGATATATAAAGAAACCGATCAACGCGGAGATTTTCGTTTCGACGGTGGAAATGTTTCTGGCTGGTCATCGGGAGCGCGCGAACCACGATATCTCGGATAAGCTTCGCGTTCGTTCTCAGAAGATCGTCGAACGATTTGAAAATAAAGTGCTCGAATTATCCGAGGCGAATCGCCGGCTGGAAGAGCTGGCGCGCCTGCGAAACGAGTTTCTCAGGAATCTCAGCCATGAGTTCGCGACGCCGATGACTCCGGTGGTCGGCTATCTGCGGTTGTTGTTGAATGAAGAGATGGGCCCTCTGACGCCGCTGCAACGCAAGTGTCTCGAGTCGATCAATACCTCCACGCAAAAGCTGAGGGCGTTGGTCGACACACTCTTGGATATCAGCGGTCTTGAGATGGGAAGGCTGCATCTGTACGAGCGGAACTACGACTTCGCCGAGTTGGTGGAGAAAGCGGTCGGGGAAATCACGGAATCGTCGGCGCAGGCGGATATTTCATTTATTAGCGAGGACCTGAGCCAAAAGCTTCCGGCGCGGGGCGATCCGGACAAGCTGAGCCGGGCGATGATGCATATCTTGGATAACGCGGTAAAATTCACTCCTCGCGGCGGCGAGGTCGCTGTCGGCATTCGCACGCGAAAAGGGCTGACGCATAGCGATGAATTGTATCAGGTCATAGTCGTGGATAATGGACCGGGCATTTCCGGGGAAGAGATTGAAAAAATTCTCGAGCCGTTTCACCAAGTCGACGGGTCGCCCACCCGCAGCCACGGCGGCGTAGGATTGGGGCTAGCCTTCGCTCGACACATCGCAGAAGCAATGGGAGGCGGAATCGAAGTACAGAGCCCGCCGCAGTGTAGCGTTGCCGGTCGTGAGCTCGGTGGCACCGCGATCTGTCTAACGGTTAGAAGAAATCCGGTAATCGCCCAAGAGGGCTGATCGGTGCGCTATAAATCATATAAGCGACGGATCGGTTTTCGCGCGTCCCTAGCCCGGGCAGACGAAGAACCTTACCGGTAAACTCCTCTTTCGCGTCATCGCGGCCGCCGAGCACAACAAACGCGTGGATACACCTCGGTTTAGATCACTAATCATGAGATCCGATTGATATAGCACGCAAGCGAGCCGTCTATTCGCTTACCTTGTTTTTCTCCGGTTCATCTTCCTTCCGCTGGTCGGGAAACTCGATCTTTAGCTTTGCCTCGATCGTCATGCCTTCGAGCACCTTGCGTATTTCAGCGGCCATATCTTTATCTTCGAATACCCGCCCGATTTCTTTTGCGACGGCTTTGGAAAGCGTCTGTCGAATATCGCCGAACTGGGTGAAGAAGTGACTGACCAATTCCTTGGCAAAAACCGAATCGCTGACGTTGCGCAACGCTTCGTCGGTTTGCTTGAGGGTGCCGCGGCCCGCTTCGATACCACGCCTGACCAACTCCGGGATCAGACGCTCTAAGGGCGAGCGAAAGTCCCGAGCCGACTCCTCGCTTCGGCCTCTATAAGAATGCCGCGTGCTGTCGGCCTGTTTTTCTTCCTCGTTGCGGTTATCGTCCTTTGTCATGCTGTGATCCAAGTTTTAGAGGTTACTTAGCTCGTGCCGAGAATTAACCCCAATGTTGTAAAAAGATCGAGGGCAAATGGAAAAAAAACTAGCTTTCCAAGAAATCGAACGCGTAACAACCTGGGAACGAGGCTATTCTGGCTTTGAAACGATGAAAAGCAACGGGATTCGGGGGCTACAAGCCCTAGTTTTTCTATTTCGCTTCCGAGCGCCGCCGCCTTTTAAGCAGCCATGAAGAGGCGATGAGCGATGCGTGCGCTAAGCTGCGACCCAAAAAAAGCTTCGCGCGCCCGTATTTAGTCGCTTTTTTCGCGTTTCCGCCCTACGTTTTTTTTGCAACGTTAAGGTCCGGTCCAAACAAACGCGCACACCCTTAGCTCGCGCGCTATTTCGTCAGCGAGGCGTTTTACACCGACGGTGTTTTATACAAATTTAAGGTAAAGTATCGGCGTGATCCTTCAAACAAGGAAGAGAGATGAGCGGAGAAGATCAAATCTTGATGCAGCGGATAGCGTCGGCGATTTTTTATCCTCGGCAGGATATGCCGTACGGTCCGGAGGCGACCGGTGCCTTCGACGATTTGTTTGAAGCAGCCCCAGGGGTTCGCTTGCGGTCGCGATACTTTCTTTGTTCAAATAGGTCGTCGCCTAATATCCTCTTCTTTCACGGCAACGGCGAAACCGCTCGCGACTACGATTACTTTGCAGAGGAATATCGCGCGCTACCCGCGTCGCTGATCGTGGCCGAATACCGCGGATACGGACCCAGCATCGGAGAGCCTTCCTTTGACAGCTTTCTGTCCGATGCACACCGCAGCCTCGACCGAGCGCGCGAGTTGCTCGAGGAGCGGGAACACGACGGCCCGCTGGTGGTAATGGGGCGTTCGCTGGGTTCTGCTCCGGCGATTGAGCTGGCATGCTCGCGTGCGGATGTGTTATCGGCTTTAATCGTAGAAAGCGGTTTTGCCGATATTTTACCGCTGCTCGAATTATTTGGCTTGCCGGCCTACGAGCTCGAGATCACCGAGGAACATGGCCCGCAGAACCGTAGCAAGATGAGGCAGGTTTCCCTGCCCACCTTGATCATGCACGCGGAGCTTGACCAAATAATCCCTATAAACGAGGGTGAGAGCCTTTTCGAGGCATGCCGGGATCCGCAAAAAGGCTTCTTGCGCGTACCGGACGCCGGGCACAACAACATCCATGCGGCCGCGGGTGCGGCTTATTTCACGAGCATTGAAAGACTGCTGGCTCGTGTCGGATAACATCGGCTCTTAACACTCGCAATGAGAAGAGCACGATACGCGGCAGTTTTTTACGAACGGCGAGGGTTGACCCGGTCCGCATGACGCCGTGCAAGCTTGACGGCCGCATTGAAGCTCGGCGTCTCGACAGACATCAGAGCCGGTTTCACAGTCAAGCGAGCACGGACCGTCAGAACCGCACTTGACTTGTGCCGCTCTACAACCGAGCTCAGCCGTACACGATACGTTACACGTGAAGATAGCGGGGCAAAATATTTTTGCTCCCTCGCACGCTTGCGTCCGAGAGCACTGTACCTCGCAAGCAAGCCCCTCGGGACAGGTAATTTTTGCGTTCCGGCATTTCCGTTCTTCATCGCATTCGATATAACAGACGCCGTCCTCGCATCTATCGCATCTAGTGGGACACGCCGCCTCGCTGGATCTTATTTCGAAGCCGCAGGGCCGATCGCCTTCCGCCGCGTCGGCACCCGCTTTGATCGAAGCGTCGTCTTCTCCGCCGCCGTCGTTGATTGTGCCGCTCTCCGAGACCGCATCCCCGCTGTCGCTGTCGAGATTTCCCGAGTCGGCCGCCACAAGCGGGACACAGAGATTCTGTTTTCGGTCGCAGACATACCCCTCTAAGCACTTGTGCTCGGTATCACACGCTCGTCCTTCCAACGAGTCCGTGAGATCGCTCGAGCAACTCGTCGCGCTAGTAAGGCTGTTAAGCAGCGAGTAGCAAAAGACGATTCGTACGAACACGCGAGCCCCTATCCCGAGCATCGGCTATTACCAAGTCAAAAAGTAAGACGCGTTATACCGGAACACCCTCGAAGAGTGCAACTAACGCCGAACCTCGGCGTTGCGCTTTCGGCGTCCCGGTTCAAGTCAAAGATCAATAAGACCGAGCCGATTAAGCTCAGCGCGGCGCCCGCGCCCAAAAAAACCCGCGCGGCGGTTTGATAGCTTTTCATGGTTTCGAGGGCGTCGAGGTACTCGATTTGTGGAGCACGGCGCGCGGTCTCCTCGGCATCTTGTCGAACCAGCTCGAATGCAAACGCGCCGCCGAGCGCGGCCGCACCTGTGCCCAATGTAACCCACGTCCAGATACCGACGGAAGGCGCGGTTCGCGCGCTATTCAAGCTATTCCGGCTTATGGACGGCGCAGAGCTGGTGGACTCGGTCGCGGGTTCATCAACCGAATAAGCTATCGCCGGTTTTTCCACGGTAGAAGGCTGCTCGCGCGGCTCGTCGACGACTTGATCACGTATCCCCGGCATTTCAAGTACGACTTCAGCAAATGAGCCTTCGGCGATTTCGACCGTTTCTTGAGCGACGACGGCGCCGTCTCGTCGCGCGACGATAAGGTGCTGTCCGGGGTCGACGGGCGCCGCCACGCCGATAGCGGCAGGGCTCAGCGCCTCACCATCAAGGGTGATTTCGCTATTGGATTGGTCTGCTTCAGTTCGAATTGCAAGCTTGGCGATGCGTGGCTGTAACTCTCGTAAAAGCGCATCAGCGGTCTCTTTCAGCGCCGCGTTCGCCGACTCGTCGCGCATGACTTGTTGCAACAGCTCGGACGCTTGGACCAGCTTTCCGAGATGGCCGAGACAAAAGCCGAGGTTGTACGCGATGACCGGCGACCAACGTAAGAGCAATGCTCGTTGCAGCTTGTCCGCGGCGGTCTTCCACTGTTCGGTCTCGATCAAAGCGATACTATCGTTAAAAAGCTCACGAGCCAGCGCTGATTTTCGCGCCTCGTCTTGGGCCGAAACACCGGCTGTACTCGCCAGTGTAAAAACCAACACCGTGCCAGCGACGATTCGTCCCAGCAAGCGAACGCGCGTTGAATAACCCCGAAAAATCCTCGCTTCCTTTCTCATTCCGAGCTGCGTTAACCTCAAACGAGATGTATTTTACAACCATCAAGCCGAGAGATAATATACCGAAGCCACTTCTTTAAATTTACCATAGCATGCTGGATAAGAACAAGGTTATCGCCGGTAAGTACAGACTGAATCGAGTCATCGGTGAAGGTGGAATTGGCGCGGTGTGGGAGGCTACCCACTTAACCCTCAATTCGCCGGTCGCTATAAAGTTTATCGACTGCGGAGGTCCTCACGGCGCCCAAATCGCGGATCGTTTTTTACGAGAGGCCCGAATCTCGGCGGCGGTGAGGCATCGCAATGTCGTACAAATCATGGACTTCGGTACCAGCGACGACGGTCCGTACATGGTTATGGAGTATTTGGAGGGTCACAGCTTGGGTAGCGAGATTAGGCAAGCTCCGATGCCCGTAGCTCGCGTGGTGGAGATTGTGGTTCAGGTGCTCAGCGGGCTTACAGCCGTGCACGACGCGGGCATCGTACACAAAGATCTCAAACCGGATAACATCTTTCTGGTCAAGCAGAGCGACGGTTACTATCCCAAGATTCTAGATTTCGGAGTATCCAAAGGCATTGATCCGATATCCGGGCCGAGTTCCGCTGTAACCACGCATCAAGGCGCGCTGTCGGGAACGCCTCAATATATGTCGCCCGAACAGGCCCGCGGAATCAGAGATATCGACCCCCGCAGCGATATCTATAGCCTCGGAGTGATTATGTACGAAGCGCTTACCGGAAAGGTTCCGTACTACGCGGAACACGTGGGAGATTTGATCGTTCTAGTCGTTACCGGTTCGACGCCTCGGGTAATCGACAAGTGTCCGGATATCGATCCCGCGTTATCCGACTTCGTCTCCAAAGCGATGGCGCGTGAACGAAGTGAGCGCTTCGCGAGCTCACGGCAGATGTTGGAATCGCTGCGCACGCTGGTACTCCGTTCTTCAACGCTGAATGATTCTCTCATGACGCATACAGATGTAACGACGCTTTCGTCTTCGTTCCCGCCGGCTGTCGAGCCCGCAAATGATAAAGCAAGCCGTAAGAAGAACACGCCGACGGACGCGAAGGTTTCATTCTCACCGTCGTCGTCGTTGCAGCGATTGTCCAAACGATACGCTATTGTCGGATCCATTCGCTCAAGGCGGTCGCTTTGGATGGGGGGAACATTAGCGGCGACAGTTTTGGTCGCTGTGACGTTTGTAGCGATTGGTCGCTCGAGACTGAAACGCGCCGACGCCGCGCAAGCCGGTGTTACGACCGCGCAAACGGCTACAGCCGCGAATCAACAAGCTAAAAAGCGCGCTGCTTCTCAAGGCACCAGAGTCGAAACGGAAGCGCCGGGAACGCCGCTGAACCGGGGCGCGGATACGATAACGGTTCGGCTTCGGGGCGTCGGCCAGGCAGCCGAGGTGTTTTTAGACGGCGAACGGTCGCGGACGACTGAGCTTGACATGCCGCGGGATCATCATGTCCATCGAATTCGGGTTAGCGCTTTAGGTTTTCAACCTTGGTCTGTAGAGCACATCGCGTCCAAGGACGGTGTATATGAAGTCGAGATGATCGCGCTTACGCCCGGTAATAACAGCTCCCTAAAGTCGAGCAGCTCAGTAGCTCAACCGCGGGCAATAAAAGCCTCGCGTCAAAAGCGTTCGGCTGAAGAGGGACCGGCGCTCAAGAGACGAAAACCCGGCGTGGTGCGGGAACTCGACTTTTAAATCGGGTCCCAACGGGGATCGCGGTTGAGAGTTCGCTCGAGCGCGTGTTTCGAGTCGACTTGACCGTAATTCGTAGATATCAAGGTTCTCCGTAACGTTGAAGATTGAGCTTGTAACGAAACGCGACGCGATAGCGAAACCACTGGCGCGTAACCGTTTATGCGACTTGTTTAACTTAACGTTGTAAAAACCTTGACCATACGCGCGGCTTCATCCATTCGTCAACTTTTGCCGGTCTGTAATGGCAGACACACGAAGGCCCGCGGTGAAAGTCTCCCTGGAGCGTTTACGGCTACTATTACCCGTGTCCCTTGACCCCTTCGGAAAACCGGCTCAAGGGGGTTATCGAAATCGGCGAGATGAGTTACGATAAACGATACGGGCGCCGTCTTCCCTTTTACGCTTGACGGGGGAGGCGTAGCGGCTCGGCGAAGTCCGGGTCAGGACTGCTGCCTCAGGAGCACCGCGAGCCCGCGGATTTAGCCAGACGGATCGAGGTAGACCGCCATGAAAATCACGATCATCTACGACAACGAGACCCTGCGAGGGGATCTTCAAGCCAACTGGGGATTCGCCGCTCTCGTCGATTCTAACGGCAGGAGGATCCTGTTCGATACGGGCGCGAGCGGAGCCCTGTTGTTGTCCAACATGAAAGCGCTGGAGATCGCCCCCGAAGGGATCGATGACGTCTTCATCTCCCATTTTCATTTCGATCACACGGGCGGGCTGTCCGCCTTCCTCGACAGGCACGGCGACGTAACCGTCTGGATCCCGCCCTCGTTCCGGGGTGTAAAGAACGCCAGAAGCGTCATCGAAGTCGGCACGCCTAAAACACTCTTCGACGGGATCCACTCAACCGGCGAATTGGAGGGGATCGAGCAATCGCTTTGCGTGCAAACACGGAAAGGCATCCTCGTCGTCGCGGGCTGTTCCCATCCCAGGATGAAGACCATTCTCGGGCAAGCCTCTCGTTTCGGCGAGGTGTACGGCATTATCGGTGGATTACACGGCAACACGGCCGAGTCACTGAACGGCTTGAAGTTCATATGCCCGACGCATTGCACCCAGTATCAACATGAGATCAGATCCCTCTACCCCGAGCAGTACACCCAAGGAGGAGCTGGGAAGGTAATTGAAATTATCTAGAGCAGACCCGCGCCACAAGGACACCAGATGATCATCAGGAAATTGGGAACCGAGTCGCTGGGAGTCCGAGGCCTATGCTGCTCGGTCGAATTGAAGGACCGAAAGGTCGTCATCGATCCCGGGGTCGCCTTGGGCTGGTCGCGTTACGGCTACCTCCCGCATCCGTTCCAGATCGCGATCGGTGCAGGAATCCGAGCGGCCATTGTCCGCGAGAAAAGCTTTTCAGCTTCAACAGCCGTCGAAAACGTAGGACGGGTCGATCGGACCTACGAGATATAAATCGCGTCGCACGATCGTGTGCGTTGCGCCGTATTGGCTGCAGCCCCTCGCGAAGTCGTCATCGCTGTACTCGATCAAAAGCACGTACGAGCCGTAGGCATTCACGTAGTCTTCGCACTCATTCCAGGCACCGTATAGCGTATAAAATACAAAAATCGCGACTGAGCTTCCCCCGAAAACTCTTCCCGCAGCTACTACACGACCGAGGAGTGAATATGGTAAAACCGCTTAATTCTATCGGCCCGATTCACGTTCGATCGCGTGCCAAGGCGAGTGTAGCGGTCGCACTGGCTTTAGCATTTTGTTTGGGCGGGTGCGCGGACGAGCCCGGTGAAAATGCTTCACAGGCTGGCAATCCCGCTTTCGCCGGAGGGGGCGGAAGCGTGGTGAGCGATGGAATTTTGACCGGAGGAGTGATCGCTTCACCGCCCGAGGATTCGAATACCGCGAGTTCCGACGCAGCGGGGGGATTTGCTGCGGTGACAGACGGGGGCGGCGGTGTTTCAGGATCAAGCGACGCTGGATATTCTGACTTGACGGATGCTGGAAATGGCAACGATGGCGGCGCTGGTGCTAGTGGAACGGATGGAGCGGCGGAAGCCGGGGCGGCGGAAGCCGGAGCGGCGGAAGCCGGAGCCGATGATTCGGGTTCGGCCGGTTCATTACACCCGACCGCATGGCGTATTATGCCTTTGGGCGATTCGATTACCGAGACGACCTGCTATCCGCACCTTTTATGGAAAAAACTTCGCGATACCGGCCACAGCAACTTCGACTTTGTCGGCACCAAGATCAACAACCAAGACTGCGGCGTTTCCAACCCGGACCAGGACTGTGAAGGGCACAGTGCTTATAAAGTCACGGAGCTGTTGCCCAATGAATCTCACGCCGCCGAGCTGCCCCGGTGGTGTTCACAGGATGAAGCCGAGATCGTGTTGATGCACTTTGGCACTAACGACGCGTGGAGTAGCGTGGATACACAAAGAATCATCGATGCTTACTCGACCATTCTAACCGCGCTGCGAGCGGCCAATCCCAAGGTTATCTTATTTGTAGCTCAGATTATCGGTCTCATTCCGATTAACACCCCCGAATGTCCAAGTTGCGCTTGTCCAACTTGCGACGAACAGGTTAAAAAGCTTAATGCGGCCATACCGAATTGGGCACAAGCCAATAGTACGACCGATTCGCCGATCCACGTCGTGGACTTATATACGGGATTCGAACCTGCCGACGATACTCGCGACGGCGTTCACCCAAATCTCAAGGGCGCCCAGAAAATGGCTGACGGCTGGTACAATGCCATCATCGCTCGCAACCTGTTCTAACTCGCCGTAGCGCTGCTTTCTAAGGATTGAGACGCAGCCTCGACCTCCCGTTCGAACCGGAGCCGAGCAAAGAACCGCGAATTCGCGGTTGCTCCCCCTTGTCGTCAAGCAGTTTAAGACCCTTACCGAGCTGAAAATCCCCTGACGGCATCGCAGCCTTATCGTCATTCGGCCTTCCCTCTTCTCTCTCAGCATCGATGGGCGGCTCTAACGCGGTCGGGCCGAGCAATCGTTCGATGACTCTTTTCATCTCTTGTTTTTGCGAATCCGGCGTTTCCCCCAAAAGCGCGCGTGCAATTCTTCGCATTTCGTCATATCGACCATTTTGTCTCAATAGGCTCGCCAGCAGTAGCCGGGCTTGTCGGTCGTTCGGCCGCGATGCTACGGCTTGGCGAGTCTTTTCTATAGCTAGATCAAGCTGCCCGGTTGCGCTGTAGTAATGGGCCCAAAGCATTGAAAGCAGGGGAAGGTTCGGGTCTAACTTCTCGGTCCGGACCAACTCGGCCCGCCCGAGCTCAGGCTCGCCTCGAGCGAAATGAATGCTGGCGAGCGTTGTGTGCGCCAAGGCGAAATCTTTGTTCTCTTCGAGAGCAGCAGCGACCTTGCGCGATGCCTGCTCGAGATCGCCTTGCGCTACCAACAGGGCGGCCAGGTTGTTGTTCCTGGGCGAATCAGCGCGTATCTGTGCAGCCGCTTCCATTTCGGCCCGTCCGAGCGCGACGCCACCGGTGGCGACGAGAATTACCGCTCTCGCGCTGCGTACAGTCGGCGAACGCGACGCGAGACGCAACGCCGTGTCCGAATCCGCCACAGCCGCTTTCGGCTTGTTTTCGTGGGCGAGTTTGTGCAGCGCTCTCAAACTGACGGCCAGGCCCACAGCTTGAACGTCCGTCAAAATCTCAAAATCTCCCTTTCGGGGCATGGTGGTACGTCCGCCGTAGGGGTCGAATAGCCGATAGTCGGCCTGGTTATCCCCGTGTAACGCGACGACGAAATAGCCCAACCGCCCTGACGGATCAGGCGGTGAATGCTCGCCGGCAAAGGAAAACGCCTCGGCGAGCAGCGCGTCGATGCCTAGCGCTCGCAGCGCGGCAACGGTCAGCGCCGCAACTTCTAATGGGTATAGCGTATTGGCCGCGCCGTCCTGATTGACCGCTTTCAGAATATCGCCGGCAACCATCAACGGCTCTTCCCGAGGATCGACCAACGACCACGGAACAAAGGCCCGTTTCGCCGCGCGCGCTCGAATAGCAGCGACCACGGCGCGCGTTTTATCGATAATCTCCGTCTTATCGCCCGCGGCTTTTGCCGCGAACCGTTCGATCTCGCCGCTCGCGGCAAAAAGCCGCGAAAGCTCTCCGACCTGAGCGTCCGAACGCTCGAGAAAACGCGCCAGCGCGTTTTCGCTCAGCGGTTCAAGCGGCACCTCGTTCGTTCCCTCTTCCGCCGAGCGCCGTAGCCAATAATATGACAGGGAACTCAAGACAATTACTAAAAATAAAAGCGCCGCTCCTACCCGCCACTTCGTCTTGCTCGGGCGCGCTTTCTCCTCGTATTTTTGAAGATCATGAACGCGCATACACTTGGGACAACGCGGGCGACCTTCCCCGTCGAAATCGAATATCTCATCGCAGTGTATGCATCGGTATTTCATCAATAGCTCGTATAATCGAAGAGGTTACCCGCGCGTGCGCTCGCGGGCTACTGTAGCGACAAAGCGGATTTGTTTCCTACTATTTAGCTTAGGTGCGGCCCAGGAGCATATGGGGCATTGAGAAAGATCGTGACCGCGCGCGGGGCAAAATTCTCTCCCAAAAAAAATCATTTGAAGATGAAGTTTATTCCATCTTTCTCTGGGGAAGAGGTGTTTTAGATCTCGTTCGGTTTGCGCGACGTTGCGACCCGATGAGAGTCCCCAACGCGCCGCTAAACGGTGAATATGAGTGTCCACCGGAAAGCTCGGAATGCCGAATGCTTGGGCCAGCACCACCGACGCCGTCTTATGCCCGACTCCCGGCAGGCTCTCGAGCGCTCGCATTTCGGCGGGGACTTGACCAGCGTAGTCGCAGAGCAGCTTTCCGCTCAAGGCCTTGATGTTTCTCGCTTTTGTTGGAGCAAGCCCGACGGTGTGTATGATCGTTTCGATCTCGCGTACCCGAAGCGAAGCCATCTCGGCGGCCGTGGCCGCGCGCGCGAAGAGCGCGGGGGTCACTTGATTGACCTTTTTATCCGTTGTCTGAGCGCTCAGTACCGTCGCTACTAAAAGAGAAAAAGGGTCGCGATTGTGCAGCGACACCTCGGGCGAGGGATAAATCTCATCTAGAATCTTCCCGATGCGACGCGCCTTGTCCGCTGGTTTCATAAACCTTAACGTTGCAAAAAACGTCGAGCGGAAACGCGAAAAAAGCGATGAAATAAGGGCGCGCGGAACTTTTTTTGGACCGCAG
>JAFGIB010000422.1 GCA_016929805.1 Deltaproteobacteria bacterium
CACTTCAGGTTGAACAGATTCTTCTGGCGCCCATATTCGGGCCAGGTTCGTATCGAGCTGGTTTCGCGAAACCGCAGTAATAGCAGCTCTGTTTCGAGGAGTGCGCGTAATCGGATCGAGACGCAGATGGCCTGAAGATGGGATGTCGGAGGATCTGTTCAACCTGAAGCGGGTCTAGTTCGGGCAGGAAGCGTTGCAGGAATACACGCCGTTACCGCACTCTTCGCGGTTCAGACATAAGTTTAATCGGCACTCTAAGTTCAGCGGATCGCACCGCAACAGGCAGGAGGCGCCTTGAAGACAGTCGACGAGACAAGACGAAATATTAGATAAGTCGCATGAGACATCGCAGGTTGCACCCTGCTCGCATACGACGTTGCAGGTTTGCGCGTTCGCGCAATCGATTGAGCAATTCGACCCGGCTTGGCAGGTGGCGGTGCACGCATCCGCGCCTTCACAACTCAGAATACAAGGACTGACGCCCGGCTCACACGTGATCTCACAGTCGTTTACGGATTGGCAAACGTCCGTTCCGATTACGCAGTTACCTTCGCTGTCGCATTTACCGCCTTCGCCGCACGCTCGGCCGTCGGTAACGGGCTCCGCGATACAGATTTTACCCCCGGGATTGCACACCCCATCGGCGCACGCGCCGCTCAACAGAGTGCAATCCTGTGTTTCCGCGATATTCCCATCACTCCCGCACGTTATCAATTGATCTTCATAACACCACGTCGCGTCAGGCTCACAGACACACGTTCCGGAACCGTCACAGGTTCCATTGCCAAAACAGGCGGTATCGTTTTCGAGCGGAATCTGAGCGCAGTCATTTTCCGACGACAGACAGACGCCCGTGTTGCACGCGTCACTGAGATCGGCGCAATTTTGACTGATAATTGCCGAGCCGTTTTGATCGCAGGTATAGCGGACGTCTTCCTCGCACCAAAAGGTCTCATCGAGAATCGGTTCGAGTTTGCATCGGCCGGCGTCTGAATCGCATACGCCGATATTACATCGATCGCCGTTGAGCGAACAAAATTCGACGGTTCGAACCGAACCTTCACCGTCACACCCAAACAGGGTGTTGAGCACACACCAGCGGGTATCCGCCGAAAGGGGTTGCGTTATACATTGGTTTTCTGAGTCGTCACATACGCCGACCGCGCAGCGGGTATCGAGATAGGAGCAATCCTGCTCGATTTGACCAATTCCATCGTCGCTACACACCATCAATTTATCGCCGTCACACCAGGTTTCGCCGGGCTGGCAGCCATCGAACGGCGCGTCGTCATAAGTCGAATCCACACCCGATTCGGAGGCGTCCTGCCTCGGGGAGTCCATGCTGCGATCCGATATCGTTCCATCCGCGACCGCGTCGTCGTCGGCGGCATCCATAGCGTCCGGCATGGACGAATCCCGCGCGTCAGAGGCGTCTCTAACCATGCCGTCGCCTGAGCTTCCAGCGTTTCCGCCCGCGTTCCCGTCCCCCTGATCGACGTCGGTATCCGGCTGGCCATCTTCGGGCAGGGTATCGTACCCGATTAACATGCATCCGCTCGCGAGCGCCGCCAGCGCCGTCGTACACATAACTGCTTTTTTGAACATCTTACTACCTCCCACGACGGGCCGTAAGCGGTACGCGAAATGAAATCGGTTCCGGCTGCGGTCCGAAGTTGATCTCTTTAGTCGCCTGAACAATGCACTCTCCGGTTGACGTATCGGCTATACTCGGAGGAGATACTTGCGCGCTGCGTACAAGGCCGTCTGTTCCAAGCTCGATTCTGACAGAGAGATGAGAGGCCTCGCTGATTTCTATCTCGGATTCGCTGAAGCATTTAATTACCCCGGCCTTTTGGGCCGAAAATCGACGAGCAAGCGCTACGGCTTGAGACTCGGGCGAAACGGTTTTAGGCGGCGATTTGCGCGCCGGCTTGGCTTCTTGTTTGGCCTCGGCAACACGTTCCGCTTGCGCCTGCGGCGCAACGTCGTTATCGGCGACCGGCTCCTTCTCGGCCGTAATCCGCTCGCTCGGCGCGGCCTCAATCGGATTGCTCGCCAAGGGTTTATGCGGTTTTTGAGTCGCTGGTTGTGACCCGCCTTGAACGACGATATAGCGCGGTCCCGGCTCAGCGGTTTCGAGTCTCGACTTGAGCGAGCCCAAGGTAACAGCCGCCGCGGAAAGCACTATGACCGCCCCACCTCCGATTATCCAGGGTAGCCAGGTTTTACGGCTCTTTGGCTCGGTTATAGATTCCGTCGCTGAAAGCGTGACAGGCGAGCCCCTTTTCAAATTCTGCTTTTCGGCGGGCTGCGGGCCGGGAGACTTCGAAAAAATAAGCTGTTGCGTTTTCGCGGGGACCTTGCCCGGTCTGGCCAAAGGCGGCAAAGAGATCGCTCTCGCGATATGCGGGCCGAACGTCTGCTCCGCGATTTGAATCAGCGCGTCGTGCATCTCTTCCGCTGTGGCAAAACGACGCTCGCGATCGCGATGTGTCGCTTTTTCGACTAGGTCCGATAACGGCTTGCCGACTTCAGGCCTGAGTTCAAAAACCGTAGGCGGTTTCGAGGTCATGATCTGTACGATGAGATCACCCTGGTGCTCGGACTCAAAGGGAAGCCTTCCGGTTAGCAGCTCATAAAGGATAACTCCAATACTATAGATGTCGGTTCGAATATCGATGTCGGTTTGGCCTCGCGCTTGTTCGGACGACATGTATTCCAGCGTGCCGACAATACGTCCGTCTTGGGTCGTCAGCGCGGATTCGCGTCCCGAATCGGGCTCGGTGCTGCGGGAGATACCGAAGTCGAGTAGCTTGGGGAAGAAGCCGATACGTTCTTTGACTAAAAAGATATTGGCGGGCTTGATGTCCCGATGCACTATTCCCGCGTCGTGAACCGCCATTAACCCCTGTAACACGCGCGCGATGATGCTTAGAATTTCCTCCAGGCTGAACTTTTCTTCACGGAACAGCCGGTCTTCCATACTTTCGCCCTCCAGAAGCTCCATGACCATGAAGGGCAATCCGTTGCTGTGGGTGCCGAAATCGAGAATGTCGACGACGTTGCGATGTCGTATCGCCGCGGCGAGCCGCGCCTCGCGTAAAAAAGCGCGAATCATATTATCGTGCTGCCGGATATCTCGAATATAGAGGAACTTAACCGCGACGTGCCGATTCAGCGTCTGGTCTGTCGCTCGCCAAACGCTTGCCATTCCGCCTTCGCCGATCTTCTCTTCCAGACGGAAGCGTTCGCCGATAAGTTCACCGCTCTGTAAGTCCTCGATATGCAAAGTTAACTATAACTATAGCGCATTTTTCCAGCCGATTCAGCATCCTTTTGATTACTCGTTCGAGGCCACGTGCCTCAAATAGTAATGAATTTTAGAGTTTTTCTGCTGGACTCGAACCGCGATCGCTCGCTCGTCGCTTGGAGCCACGGTTTCTGTCTGAAAACGGCCTTGTAAGTCGATGGATACGGGACGCCCGTCGATGCTGACTTTCGATTGAGTTAGCGCGGTGCCAATAACACGTACCGTTTGCCCCGGTGTGGGTTCGCCTTCTCGCGGTTCAGAGAGATAAGCGGTACGAGCGGTATTATCAAAAGCGATGCGCAATTTTCCCTTCGCCGATTTTCTTCCGTCGGACGTCGAAAAATAGAAAAGGTGAGATCCCTCATCGATCTCTCCGGATTTACAAGTCCATTCAGGGCGGGGTGAAGGCTGGGTTCGCTCTTTGCTTCTTCCGGATTTGATATGAAAGGAGTAGGAATCGGAAATCGCCGGGTCAGGCCAGCGAAATGTGATTTGCGGTAGGTAGTTCTGGTAACGAACGGTATAAGGTCGGCCGTCAGCCTCGATGGTAATGTTCGGTACGGTTTTCGGTAAACGCCGAATCGCGGCGTCCGGTAGGATATACAACTCTCCTCGCGCCACAACGCGACGAGCCGGTTTTCTCGCATGAAAGCAGAGAACTCGATAACGATGAAGACCTTTTTGAAGCCTCATAATTGCACTTCTATCGCCGCGAATGGACGTGGTTTTGGCGCCCGAACGTGGTGGGCCAAACTCGATTATCCCTCCGTTTTCGCAGTTTTCTAGGGGTATGCGTACATTAGTCGGAGGGGCCGGATCGTGGACGGTCGCCGATTCGCCGGCTAAGATCGTAATATCCGCCACAGTGGGCGCTCGCTCGTAAGGTTTGTCGGTTTCGTCGGTTTCCTCGAGAGTCAACGCTTCCGGTTCAGCGACTTGCGGCGCTTCAACCCCCTTTTCCGATTCTTCTTCCGGTTTACTTTTCGCTTGCGGTTCCGGTTTTTGCTTTCGGTCGATTATGATTCCGCCGATGTCGAGCTCTAGACGTTTACCCGATGCGAGCGATACGACTTTGCCCTCCTTTTCGACCGTAATCGCTCCGACCAGAACGTCGAAGTTCGAAGATTCTTCTGTCGAGCTTATCCGCACGCGACTCCCTTTTTCAATGCGCGACAATCCGACAACCGTATCGACCTGCAGATCAAAGCCCTTTGATTCAATCTCGATGTCGCCGGTTTCGATATAGAGTCGCTGTCCCGAATCGCCGGTACGGGTTGCTTGAAAGCGCACTATCGTATCTTCTTTGACTATTAACTGCCCATCCGGAACCAGGCGAAGACGGGCGCCAGCGTTTTTGTCCGTCTTAAGACCGTCACCGATCGCGAACTTTTCTCCTTTAGATGCTTTTCGCCATTTCTCGGTCTTGGAGGCGAAATCTCGATACACCGCGTTTTGAATCGCGATTAGCTCGGCGACTTTGTCGCTTTTACCGCAACTATTACACCCGGCCGACAATACTGGAGAGGATAAGAGCAAGAGCGTAAAAGCGAACCTAAGAACTCTCCACAAAATAAACGATACAAGACCGGGCGCGTCGGCGGGATGCGATCGCGAGCGCGCCCGGAGGAAAACCCGCAGCAATAGCAGCGCTATTTCGAGGGTTTTTCCGAGGACTAAAGCCGCTGGCGCACCAACCCACGCGCTCGCAACCGGATCGTTTATTTTGCGGAGAGTCCCAAGAGAGCGGCTCCGATATAGCCGGTCACGCTCAGACCGTCCCGAGGGTGTAACAAATATAGGTTTTACCAGAAACTGAATCCCAACTATTAACGTCTGAATCACCGCTACCGCCGCCACGTGTTAGAATGGTTACTCATGCGATAATATCTTGATTTTACGGCACCGATAAAATCCACTTTAGCGCTTTTTCTGCAAATCCACGACGAGCACGGTTACTCCCTTGTGTTCGACCACTACCGGTCGCTTTTGCGTTCTGTGTCCCGGCGCCTGAACCGTTACGCGATAACTGCCGGGAGGGACATCCACTTGGAAGGTTCCCTTTGCATCGACCTGCATGCGCATCCCAATTGGCTCAATCACGATCGTCGCGTTTAGAGGCTTGCCCTCAAAGCTTCGCACATGTCCGCGAATTTGACCTTCCGGCAAAGGACGTTCCAGAGCGATTTCTATCGGCTCTGTTCCGAGCGCGGCTCGATCCAGCTTTTTGGTTAGTTCTTCCCAACCCGTCGCCTTGACCTTCATCTCCAGCGCATCCGCGGGGAGCTCTCGGAACTCGAAGCGCCCCGCGTCATCGGTTTTGGTTTCGATTCCCCGGTCCCCTTTGCCGATCCAAATCGTCGCGTTCGGGATCGGCTCTTTACTCGGCGTATACACGGCGCCTTGCAGCGGGCGAATTTCGGGCTCGAGGGCGATCTCAAGCGGCGGATTGGTTCCTCTGCGGACCATGATCGAAACCGTCGTTTTTCGCCATCCTTCGGCGTGTAACAAAAGCGTGCGCTTTCCGACAGGCACGCCGTCGATGCGGAAACCGCCGTCGGCATCGCTGACCGCTTGCAGCGACCTTTTCCCGGAGAGGGTTATCCGAGCCGCCGAGATGCCTGCTCCTGCGCTTGTGACGACGCGGCCCGTTATTCTGCCCTGTTCGGATTTATCGCCACTCGCGCTTTTGCCTCGCTCGTGAAAGCCAAGGGTGTAGTTAGCGCCGAGACCGATCCAAAAGCGGGGTTCGACCACCGAGAGCGGGTTATTCGCGTCGATTTCCGGTCGCGCGCTGGCGGTGACTCCGAGCAGAGCGGACAGTTGAAAAGCCGGGCTTTGCCACCACCTCGCGCCGACGACGAAGCGGATAGGCGACTCAAAGGCGGAAGGCGCGGGTTCACCGAAATACAGGTCCCAGGTCCATTCGCCGAGCAGTTCGACCTCGCCTTCACGCCACGATCCCGCCAGGCCTACGAGTATCGCGTTCGCCTCGCTGACGCCGAGCGCGAGTCGATCGGCGCGGCTCATCGCGTCCGCCCGGTCGATCGCGTGCGCGCTGTTATCCATACGAAAACCGATCAACGACGCTACGACTAGCGGCAACGAATCAGCAATATAACTTCCGATCAGGTTTAGATCGAAACTCGCGCCCTGAAAGGCATCACCCGGGGTTTTCCCCGCTGGAACCCGAAATACCGTTTCTCCGCCGAGATGGACGCTTTGATTCAGTTCGTAACTCGCTCGGGCCGTAAGTTGGGTCTGTCCGGCTATACCGTCGTCTCCTTCGAGGTTTTCAAAACCGTGACTATCGTAGCGGCCGTCGAATCTCAGCGCCAGCGCGAGCCACTCGACTGCGATCAGACTCGCTCCGACTTTTGCGAGGAGGCGGTGGTGCTCGTCTTCCTGTTCTAGAACGCTTTCGGTATATCCGTACTCGGCGGAAAGCGAAGCACAAGCCCGCTCGTCGAGATAGACGGCATGACCGACGCGATCGAACGCCGGTAGAGCCGAAGAGCCGTTTCCAATCGGGGTCGTTTGGGCCGTCGCCAGCGTAAAAGGAATAAATTCAAAGCCTATAGCTACCGCGAGGTAAATAGCTGACCAAGCACCTAAACGACTACTTCTTTTTTCTATTGCCATTTCCTCGGCGAACCTTCTCAAACCATCGACCAAAATTCGCGCAACGTTTTCGCGCGGCATCCGGTCCTTGACTCATCTGTCTAGCTGTGCTGAGACTCGAATCGTGCCATTTTAGCGAGTTCGAGACCATTGTATCCGCATTTTTAATGAGCGATAATCTAAACGTATGACCAGTGTGATTATGTAGTAAAGCCAGCGAAGCGATTTCGGCCGATTCATGCGAACTGAACCGTCAAGTATCATATTAGTCCTAGTAGGCGTTTTATTCGTCGCCTTTTTGCTTTTTAAGCTCGTTCGCCCTTCGTTTTCGAGTCGCGCGAAGCGGCAGGAAGTAAGACAAAAAATCGCGGATGCTAAACAGCGCGCTCGCGCTCGAGGTTCTGATCCGATCCGAAGAGCGGCGGCGTGGCGTGAAGCGGCTTGGGCGGCGCTGCGGGGATTAAACCGACCGAGCTTAGCGGCGAGTTACGCGCGCCGGGCCGAGCGTCTCGATCCGAACGATGAAGAAGCGGTCGGATTGCTCGCGGTATCTTTGCGTCACGCGGCCAGGTATCGCGCGCTTGAACGTTTTTTGTGGCGGCGTCTTGCGGACGATCCTAATCAACAAGGAATTGGTTTTTTACGCACCTACGACGAGCTGATACGGCTCTACGACGGCCCGCTTCGTCGTCCGGAGATGGCCAAAGCGCTGCGTCGATTTCGAAACCGCTAGCCGACGCGAGCCTGATGATGAAAAACATAGATTGTTCAATTCCACCCGGTTCGCATAAAACTACTTATCGGCATCGAGTAGCGTTTTACGAGACCGATGCCATGGGTGTGGTTCACCATTCGAACTATTTACGTTTTTTTGAAGACGCTCGGGTCGCCTGGCTGGAGGAACACGATCGACGTTATACCGAATATATGGCGATAGGAAGGAACTTCGCGGTTACCCGTGTCGATATCAGCTATCATCGCTCTTCGCGTTTTCACGATAACCTGGCGGTCACAACCGCCCTCAAGTGGGTTCGCGGCGCGTCTGCCTGTTTTGTATACGAAATTCGCTGTGAGCGTGATCTCGTCGTGACCGGTTTCACCGAGCACGCTTTTGTCGACGGGCAAGGACGTCCCCGGCGTATTCCCAAAGAGTGGCGTGAACATCTTCTCAGCATCTCCGCTGACGATTCAACCTAACGGCTCGCGAGCTTTTGGCTGTCAGCTCGTCCGTAACCGTTCAGGGGGGTACTGCTGTTTGACTACGACGGCGGCCAATTCATCCCGTACAACCGGCTTTCGTCCTCGCGCCGGCTCGTCAGGTACAGCAAGTACCATCCTCGCCGGCCATGCGGGCGCGCTCGGTTTTACGGGCTAATTGGCCGCCGACTTGTTTGCCCCCCTGAACGCTTACGCTCGTCCCGAGGTTTGCCTCGGATTGAGCCGTCCCGCCCGAAAGACGAGTGGAGGACCATGTCAGACGCGCTTTGATACTTTTTGCGCGGGCTTCTCGACGTTGAATAGAATTAGCCGGCCCGATCCGCTTCCCGTGTGGAAGGTACGCTTCCTTTGTCTAGAGTTTCGCCATTTTCGTCGCGAGGCGGAGGATAATGGGCGCGTAGCAAGGAACATCGGCGATTTTTCGCGGAGGCGCAGTTCGACCCACGTCGAGCGAAAAATCGGTGGCGTGACGCGGCTACGAGCTCATTATACCGGCCGCAGTAGGAAAATAGCGAAACTCCAGCCTAGTTTTTCAAGCTTTTTATGCGCTCTTTCGCCTTCGGTTCGACGCATTTTGCGACGCTATGGCAGAGCGAGCGGCCGCGTGACGCTCGTGCGATTCGAGGATAAAATGCCGCACTTCTAACGAAAAAAGGCGAAGCGAGCGAAATCGTGTGTAGAATGACCACGTAAAACCCAATCCGGAACGGCTACCCGCGATCGACAGATCGCGCATCGCGTCGTCCGGGAGAGAGTTTTTTTCCGACCTCGGCCGTATCACGAACGGCCGTCCGGAATGAAATGAAGAAAGGGATAAGGTTATGACCATTATTAGAGAGGTTTTTGCTCGTGAAATACTAGATTCGCGGGGTAATCCGACATTAGAGGTGGAGGTGGAGGTCGAAGGCGGGGTGATCGGACGCGCCGCGGTCCCGTCGGGGGCGTCGACCGGGGAGCACGAGGCTCACGAGCTGCGTGACGGCGACGAACGACGTTTCCTAGGCAAGGGGGTAACGCAGGCCGTCGATAACGTGATTAATAAAATCGGTCCCGAGCTGCAGGGTCGCGATACGCTGATACTGGCAGATTTGGATCGGCTGATGATTGAGATGGACGGAACGGAGAACAAGTCCAAGCTCGGCGCCAACGCGATTCTCGGGGTTTCCATGGCCGTCACCCGCGCGGCCGCTGAATCGGTCGGTTTGCCGCTGTGGCGCTACTTAGGGGGGGTTCAGGCTCGCATTCTGCCGGTTCCGTTGATGAACATTATCAACGGCGGCGTCCACGCGGACAGTGGGCTCGAGATTCAAGAGTTTATGATCGTCCCGTTGGGATTTGATACCTTCCGGGATGCGTTGCGCGCCGGAGTCGAAACCTTTCACGCTCTCAAATCGCTGCTCAAGAAAAAAGGGTTCGCCACATCCGTGGGAGATGAAGGAGGTTTCGCGCCCCATCTGGATAATAATGAAGCGGCTCTTACCATTATCATGCAAGCGATCGAAAAAGCCGGATATAAACCCGGAAGCGAGATCGCGCTGGCTCTAGACGCGGCGGCGAGCGAGTTCTTTGATAAAGAAAAACAGCTATATACCTTCGATAAAAAGTCTATAGATGCCCAGGAACTGATAGGAATCTATGATTCTCTTTGCGGTAAATATCCCATCGTTTCGATCGAGGACGGTTGCGCCGAGGACGATTGGGAAGGATGGAAGCTGTTCAGCGCCAGCTTGGCCGACCGTGTCCAGTTGGTCGGCGACGACCTTTTCGTTACCAATACCCAGAGACTGCAGCGCGGGATCGAGGAAGAAATCGCGAATGCCATTTTGATCAAGGTCAACCAGATTGGATCGGTAACGGAAACCTTGGAGACGATCCAGTTGGCTACGTTGAACGGGTATTCTTCGATTATTTCCCATCGCAGCGGAGAAACCGAGGACACGTTTATCGCGGACTTATCCGTGGCAACCGGCGTTGGACAGATCAAGACCGGTTCCGTTTCTCGTTCCGAACGCATTGCCAAGTACAATCAACTTTTACGCATTGAAGAGGAGCTGGGAGATTCGGCGATTTTTGCCGGCGATACAACGCTGGCCGGACCGTAGCCGAGCGCTCGGCCGGCGTTTTGAGCCGACGTTTTTTTTCATTAGGGGTCACCGTGACCCGCGAGGTCGCGGATTTTCGGCTAAAAGCGCGTTGTTGCCTTTACGACGGGGCTTGCTGATAATCGTTCGGCTTGTTGCCACGCGAGATAAAGTCGCATCGGAGGTGATGATGATATACCTGAATATCCCTGGCCGTGAACCTTTACAGATTCGATGGATCATCAGCGATTATACGGGTACGCTCGCTTTTGCGGGCTCATTGCGACTCGGCGTAAAAGACCGTTTGCACCAATTAGCCGCGGCGGTGCAATTACACGTGATTACGTCGGACACCTTCGGCACCGCGCGGCGCGAGCTCGCCGGTTTGCAGCTTTCGCTACATCTTTTGGATTTGGGTTCGAGCCACGATATACAAAAGGTTCGTTATTTAACCGATAATGAAATCGATCCCGGACAGGTCGCAGCGTTCGGTAATGGAAGTAATGATCGGCTGCTGCTCAAGGCGGTAAAGGACGCCGGAGGGCTGGCCGTGGCGGTGGACAACGGGGAGGGTTGCGCGCTCGACGCATTGCTCAACTCAAACATTCTAGTTAACGGCTCGGAAAATGCTTTGGATCTCCTATTGGAAAGCGATCGCTGTAAAGCAACCCTTCGGTTATAGCCTTAAAACCATTCGGCTCTTCGGTTTTAATCGTCCGACCTCGAGGGCAACTCGGTTTTTTTTTCAAGTCGCGTTTCAAACGCGTTAGCGGCTATCAGCACGCGTTGTGCGTAACGCTGGCCTGATTCCGGAAGAGGCTCACCACGGGCGAGGGTCGCTTTGATCGAAGCCGGACCGAACTTATAAGCGGCAAGCGCTAACTTGACTTTGCCGTCGAAGAGCTTGAGCAGCTTAGCGAAGTAATAGCTTCCGGCGTCCACGTTAAATCCAGTAGAATAAGGCCTGTGCTTTCGCCTTAATTCCCGCGCCAGCGCACGCGACGTCCGGGGCATAAGCTGCATCAGACCGCGCGGTCCCTCGGCTCCGCGAGCGAACGGTTCAAACTTGCTTTCCACCCAAATAATACCGTTGATTAGGGAGGCGCGAAGATCGTGTTTTTTTGCCGCGCGTCTTACATGTCGTTGTACCGCGTCTATTCGTTTCCTCTCCTTCGAGGTCCACGGTCGTAATGATCGGCGAGTAACGCGCGCGCTATCTAAAATACCGGAACCTTCTATCTTCCGAGGTTTTGCAGATGCCGAAGAAGCGTCGAGTAACGTCGTAATCTTGACTGATCTGACTCGAGGAGTCGTTTTCGGTTTGGTTTGAACCTGGGAAGAGGCGCAGGCATTAAGAATAAAAAACGCTACAACTGCGGTTGACCTGAAACATTCCACAACGACTAGGTAATACCGAATGGATTCCTTCAAGGCAAATTTTAACGGAAACACCAGAGAACAGCAGAACAACACGCGATTCGATTTCGATAAAACCGAGGAAACGAAAAGTTTACGTATATCGGGTCATCGTACCGTCAATAGATTGACCACCATATCGCGTATGCAAGGACTGATACAAACCGCGACTCGGGCAAATGGATCGAAACTTCATAACTCGCCCGTTTGTAGCTAAAGCAGAAAACGGGGACCAAGCCGTAAAACCTACGGGGACAAATACTTGTATTTTTAAAAAAGGGCATTAAGTAATTAGAAGAAAAGCCGACCATCTATATAAGGTTTTACCGATGCCATTACAGAATATGGTCGACAGAGTAGATAGCGTGAGTGAAGCCCGAATACCAGGAGAGCTTCCGTCGATCTCGAGCGAGCAGCGACTTAGTGCAAAGACTATCGCGGCGTTGCTCGCGTTGGTAAGCGCGAAAACGCCGAGCGAAGCGCTGGACGCCAAAAAGATCGCTCGAAGGTTATTGGGATCGCGAACGCGTGATTTTGACCCTCTACTGGACGCGTTGTTTCTCAGGGCGAATGAGGTCCATAATCTCAAACGTTTGGCGGGTCTTGACGATTTGACCTCGATCGCGAATCGGCGGACGTTTAATGCATCGTTACAACGGGCGATCGCGCGCAGTGAACGATCAGGCCAGCCGCTTGCTCTCATCATAGTTGATCTCGACGACTTAAAATCGATCAACGATAACTACGGTCATAGCTGCGGCGATGAGGCGCTCTGCAAGACCGCGGAGGCCTGTCGAGAAGCGGTGCGGACCGGCGACCTCGTCGCGCGTTTGGGCGGCGATGAATTCGCGATCCTTTTACCGGATACTAATCGCCGTAACGCTGAGCTAGTCGCCAAACGCATTCGAGAATTCGTTGAGCGCCGTAAGGTTTGCGGCGCTTCATTGCGGATAAGTTATGGCCTTGCCGCTTTAGGTGAAGATGAGAGTAGCGGCGAGACGTTATTCGATAAAGCGGATAGGGAACTATACGACGACAAGAACAGGAGACGTTTCCAGAATCGGGATGGGATCGAGCCCGCGCACCCTTAGGCAGGCTTAGTGCCTGCGCAAACCGCGTCATTTTTCTACGCTTTTGCGTGGCCGATAACACAGGCCATCTTCGCTCGCTCCTCGGTCGCTTAATACGCGATTAAAAAGAACAACCGCGTGCTCATGTCGTGCCGCTTTTGCCACGTAGTTTGCGCCGACGGATGTTACGTACGTTAAAGTCAGCTATGCGCTTTTTGACTTTCGCGATGGTTGTTCAGAAGAACCCTCGTTGCCGCCGTCTTTCTGCCAAACGCCACTGCCTTGCCCGCCGACGCGAACCTGCGAAGGTGTACCTTCGAAGGCGACGCTAATCGAAGTGTTGCCCTTCAATACGCGGGATAAAACAAAACAAGGAAAGATGTACTCGATTCCATGTCTTTGCTCGGTGACGTGCACTATCAGCCGTTGGCCTAGAGGCGGGGGATCATAGGTAAGAATCGCCATCCCACCGCCGGATAGATTACGTATAAGGCCTGAGCCAAATCCGCCCGCTGTGGTATACTGCGTAAAAAGGGGAGTCTCGAGCGCGGTTTTCGTATCGTTTTCGTCAAAGCGGGGGACTTTCATCGTCAGCAGCTTTTTTAGGGATGAAAGCCTTTTTTCCTCTTTCGAATTCAGAGAGATACCGAGTAGCTGCTTCATCGCAACCAACATACGTAGCTCGTAGATATTTTCCAACTTCTCGAACATCTCACCGCTCCGTAATCCGTTTCGATCCATGATTATCGGAATGTTTTGAGCTGGTCCCGATAGCCGTCGTTGTTCGCTTATAGATATTGGGTATTACTCAACCAACGGATTAACTAACCTTTCATCGTTTTTTCGAAAAATCAAGGCTAGCGCGAAAAAGACTGGCCGCAGTCACATACAAAAACTTACTAATTGACTGATATTACGCGGATATTTCTATTATCGCAAGGTCCTTCTTAAGCCGTATGCGGTGTGCAAAATTCGAATTAATGAATCCGCAAATTCCATACTCGAATTACATTCCCCTTTTGATCAAAACCCACAATTAGCACGGGCCGCTTGCCGATCTTGGTTTCATCGCCTTCTCCAACCGCATAATAAAGGTCGTCGGCTTGGAAACCGAGATCAAGACATTCGGGATGTCGCCCGCATGATTGACCCGAGCCGAGCTCCTTTTTTACCTGAAACCGCATCATGTTTTTGAGAGCATCTTGATCCAACGCTTGTTCCAGGGTTCGGCTGTTACGCAGGTTGGTTTCACGCGACTCCGTCTTAGAACGTATCGCGTTCTGCAAGCGTCGCAACCATTCTTCACGAGGGACATCGGAGCCCGAGCCGCACGCTCCGGAAATAAAGAATGCGAACAGAATGACCGCTGCGATCTTAGGCATGCGCATACGTGATGATATCATTTTGTCCATAAGCGTGTGAATAGACCTTAACGTTGCAAAAAACGTCGAGCGGAAACGCGAAAGAAGCGATGAAATAAGGGCGCGCGGAGGAACTTTTTTTGGGTCGCAGCTTAGTGCACCCTAAGTGAGGTCCAAAAAAAGCGAGCACGCCCTTGGTTCGCGCTGTTTTTCGCGGGCGAAGCGCTTTACGACGACGGATTTTTTGCAACGTTAAGGTAGAGTTGGTTGTCGCTTGGGCTATTCTTATATTAAAAACAGACCCTTGGATGGTGTCCGGTTTCCGCTTCGCACGTTTTCCCGACAGGGTTCTCAACCGCGCTCCACTCTACCATAGGTAATAGAAAGCGCGAATAAATCCGATAACAAGAAAAACCGCTGCCGCCGCGATTGGGAGGCGGGGATGCGTGATAAAAGCCAGCTTTAACCGGCTAATCTCATGTTTTACGTTATTAGGTCGGATAAGATAGACAATAGAAAAAAAACAACATAACAACAACGTGGCGATTCCAAAAGGATGATGGGTGATCGACGACTGCCATCGGCCGGTCCAAGCTTCGACTAACGCGTGCCCGATTCCACACAGTGGACAAGGGATTCCCGTCAATACTCGAAAGGGGCATCTAAGCGGCATCAATTGAACGACTTCATCGGTCGAGCCCATTTCGCGCGTTATCGCCCGGGCGAAGACGATAGAGGTAAGAAGAAGTAAGATCGGTAAAAACCTTATTGTCCAAGTACGATTCATTCGCATCGTTCCCTGTGCTATGCGCTGGTTTTCGGCGTTACCGGTCATCTTCTCAAAAGTGGTTGCAAACACATAATTTCGAGCGAAGCGAGAAGTCTCAAAATAGTGATTTCTCGTCGCCTTTGGCTCCTCGAAATAACGGATTACAGCTATTCACCCTCACTTATTGAAAAGGTACATTACCGGCTTACGAGATCTCAGCCAGCGTACGGCTTTTTAGTGCTGCAGTATCAACCAAAGCGATTCGGCTGAGGTAATCAACGTATGAACGCCGCCGAAAACGATGCGGTCTCCCGCTTCGAGGGCAATCAGCTTATGAGAATCGATCTCTTTACCGTTAACCAGCGTGCCGTTCTTACTGCCCGAATCCGCAACGTAAAAAACGCCTTCCTCATCTCGTTCAAACCAGGCGTGGGACTTGGAAACCGTGTGATGCCTTAATAAAATATCTTGGTTTCGCGCGCGCCCCACCGAAATTCGTTCCTGAAACGCGGACTCCCGCGTCATTCCCTTACGCAAAGGGCAGACGAAAAAAAGGCCTTTTTTTATCAAGAGTTGAAGCATTTCCTGGATCGGCAACTCCTGAACCTCGTCCACCAAATGATAACTCTGACTCTGAATATCCGTATCATATGCCATCGCCTTTAGAGTTGGGCGTAGCGCCGAAGAGGGTCTATTGATCGTTACCGAAAGACCCGAGTGAAGGTCGGTATCTTGGTCTTTTATGTCGACGAGAAGGAGAAAAACGTCGGTATATATAGAGCGAACGAGATCAAGTTTTGATCTTTTGAACTCGTTTGCCCATTCTACTGGTTTTATACAGGATTCCAGGGTCATTCGCTCTTGATTCACAAACGTGCGACTGCCAAATTTCTAAACGACCGCTGCCGTAAAAGAGTTAATCCCTCCGTAGATAACCGTCTGATTTTTTCTAGCAATTACGGTAATTGTTCAGGGGTAAAACAAGTCGGCAGCCAACTCGCCGGTAAAACCGAGCGCGCCCGTAGGGCCGGCGAGGAAATTCGTTACGACCCATTGGTAGGAGAATGTCATACCCATTAGGAAAGTTTACTCGTAATCGAGGCTTGCGCGCGACGCGAAGCCTCTTTTCGGAGAGCTGAGTTGAAAGTCTCCCGCGCAAAACGCTTTTAGAGCCTACGTTAGCGAGCTAAACTTTAACGTTGCAAAAACGTCGAGCGGAAACGCTAAAAAAGCGATGAAATAAGGGCGCGTGGAACTTTTTTTGGACCCGAGCTTTGTGCACCCTAAGTGAGGTTTAAAAAAAGTGAGCACGCCCTTAGTTCGCGTTATTTTTCGCGAGCGAAGCGGTTTGCGTCGATGGATTTTTTGCAACGTTAAGGAAAATGCTGCGCTCAATTCGATCGATCGCGTGAGCAAAGCTGATTCGAGCACGGATAGAACCGCAGATGACCTCCATAGACTTCAAAATTATGCGGTTTTCAATCCGAAAAGTGCTCTAGACCCACTTCAGGTTGAACAGATTCTTCTGGCGCCCATATTCGGGCCAGGTTCGTATCGAGCTGGTTTCGCGGAACCGCAGTAATAGCAGCGC
>JAFGIB010000423.1 GCA_016929805.1 Deltaproteobacteria bacterium
GCAAGTACCATCCTCGCCGGCCCTGCGGGCGCGCTCGGTTTTACAGGCGAATTGGCCGCCGACTTGTTTGCCTCCCTGAACGCTTACGTTCTTAATATCAAGACTACCCAACGGTGAAGCTAATTGGCCGCTTTCCCGGGTCGTTTTGCTACTACTTTTTGAGAACGTACTTAGAGCTCGACAATCGGGCCGTTAATCTCTTTCGAGCGATAACCGACGAAGAAACGCGCCGGGTCTGCCAATCTTCCATTGCTACGAAACTCGAAGTGCAAATGCGGTCCTCGAGCGATGCCCGTCGATCCGACCAGCGCGATGCGTTCGCCCCGTTTAACCAACCACCCCGCCTGAACGGTGTTTCTGAGGTTGTGGGCGTAAAGCGTGCTCCAACCGTTGCGATGAATGACCAAAACGACGTTGCCGAGTCCTCGTAGCCCATTGTCGCTATACGCGACGATTCCATCAGCGGCCGCGCGAACCGGGTTGCCCTGCGGAGCGCCGATATCGACGCCGTTATGTCGTAGCTGCTTACGATACTTGCGAGTATAACCGAAGCCCCGGCCCCATTTTCCGCCCACGACCGGCCATAACAACGTTTTCGGCTCTTCGCCTCTACAAGCGTCAAGCACCTTTTTATCCGGCGGTGTTCGAAGCAGCCGTTTAGCCGACTCGTAGGTTCCCAGGCCAAGAGCCGTTGCGCGTCTTAACGCTGCGCCTCGCGGCCGTGGTACCCAACGCAAGCCGTTGCTGAAGCGAGAGTAGTCGTATCTCTTTCGCGTTCGAACGCGCTCTACCGACGCGGCGGCGAGAACCTCCTCGCCGACCCCTTTTATTATAGAAGGCTCTTTCGAAAGCGGCTCGGCTAGCGTTCTATCTGAAAACGAGAAAAGAAATCCAATAGCGAATACCGCGGCAATACTAGCAATTCTTCTTAACGATCTTATTGACCACATGGCTTTCATCCAACATATGTAAGCTCATGTAGTCAAGTTTTCGACAATATGAAAAAAGTTCTTCTAAGAAAACTCGTGTCTCAATTTTCACTCGAAGAAAAAAAAGAACTTTTCGACGCGATAAGATGTTTCATCTTTGAGCTCAGGTAACAAGACCCCTCTCGTAAAAGAGGTCCCGAAGTGAAAAACAGAACGAATGGTCTAATCGTACTTCGTTGGCGAATCGCTTTTCTGATTTTTACGACCGTGGGAGCGTGTCTAAGCGCTGACCTCGTACGGGTGCACGTAAAAGTACATACCGACTCTAGTTACCACTCTTACTGTGCGATTAGCGAGTGGGCGAATTGCGAAACGGTTGCGGCGAGCGACTTCGCCGTGTTGTTCGGTTTGCCGCTCGCGGTCTGGGGGCTTTTGGCCTACCTAACCATGGGAGCGCTCGCGGTCTGGGGGCTGCGTAGGCCCTTGACGCCGCCTTCTTGGCCTTTTGGCCTGTTGTTTTTGATAAATCTATTTTCCTCGATCGGAAGCGTATTGCTCTATTTCGTATGTCACTTCATCATCAACTCGCTTTGCGTCGTGTGCATCGGGGTATACTTCACCAATCTATCGTTGTTGGCGGTTTCTTATGCTGAGCTGCGACGAATCGGGCTCGGACCGTTCGATGCGCTTTACGGCGAGATCGGTTCGATCCTCAAGCGGCCGTTACCGTTTTCGGTATTCGGCAGCATCATCGCCGCGGTTATCGTTTTGTTGTGGAGCACGGTTCCCGCTTACTGGCGCATCGACCTTTCAACCGGTCCTGAAGCTCTAGCGGTCGGAGTTACATCAAAGGGACACCCGTGGATCGGCGCGTCCAAGCCGAAACTTACCATCGAAGAATACAGCGACTACCAATGTCCCTTCTGCCAAAGAGGCCACGACGAGATACGAAAGCTGATTAAGAACCACGCGAAATCCGTTCGCTTGGTCCACCGGCATTATCCTCTCGACCATACCTGTAACCGGATGCTGGTTCGCCCCTTTCACCCCTTTTCCTGTGACTACGCGAAAATGGCTTATTGCGCGCAAAAACAGCACCGTTTTTGGGAGGCAAACGACTTTTTGTTTCAAAACGGCCGCGGTAAAGCGCCGATATCGGCCGATGAGCTGGCGAAAGCGGTAGGGATCGACGTTTCGATCTTTATGAGGTGCTTGAAAAGCGGCGAGACGCTTTCAGCCGTCGAAGACGACCTACGAGCGGGCCGCGAGTTGAGGATACGTGGAACGCCGACCTTCGTAATAGGAGAACGGATCTTTCCGGGACGTATTCCGAGCGAGGTGCTCGACTCTTTATTAAACGATTAATTATGGTCGACACCGTATCCCTGTTACACGCTCGTATTCCTCTAGCAAAACGTCGACTAATTCATCTTTGTCGAGATCGCCGATATACTTCCGGCTGTTGATAAAATAGGTCGGCGTCGCGTCCACGTTATTAACGATTCCCTCTTTTTTTCCGGCAATCAACATATCGCGCGTCGCCGGGTCAGCCATCGCTTCGCTGAAGGCCTCGCGGTCCATCCCCACCGCTTTCGCCCAGTCGGCTTGAATCGCTACCCAGAACTGATTAAAACGCCGAAAGAAATAGAGCGCGTATTCCCAGAAGTATCCCAACTTCGCCGCGGCGATAAAAGCGAGACCGCTCTCCTTTGAGTGCCTATGACTGCTTAGCGGAAAGGTTTTAAAATAGAGTTTTACTTTGCCTTTGAGCGCGCCGTTTACCACGGCTTCATAGATAATCTGCGTGCTTTTGGCGCAGTAGGGACATCGGGGACACGCGTACTCGACCAGAACGACCGGCGCTTGCGGATCCCCTGCCGCGGGAAGCTGCTTAAGGTCGATCGTGGCTTTCTTTACCGTCGGCGACATACTGCGTTCACGACGCGATAAAAAAACGAGCAGCTCCTCGGTCTCTTGTCCCCTGGCGATGCGCCGGCACAGGTTATCGGCCAGCCGCACGGCAAGCGTACAAGTGGGCTTTTGCTTGAGGCATGCCGCTATCGAATCGCTACAGCAAGCGTACAGACGCTGGCTGTTGAGAAACGCCTCGGCTGCTTTTCTCTGCGCGCCTTCAAGCCGATCGCAGGTCGGCGTCTGAGCGCGAATCGGGCATGCGAATAGCTGAAGTAATAAACCGATAATGATTGGCGCCGGGCTCCGATCCCACATGGTATTCTCTCGTCACTTGCGCGCCGCAACCGCTGCGCGCGAACCGGTCAATGACCGCAGTTATCGCAGCTAGCGGCGTGACATCCACTACAAGACGAAGCGGACGAGCGTACTATTTCACCCGACTTGCCCTTGCTTACGAAACTACACGAGGACAACAGCCGCCGTATCTTTACGCCATGGCATGAAGGGCAACCTTCCGGTTTCTCGGCTCCAAAAACCAAGCTCTCAAATCGCTTCCCGCATTCGTCGCATCCATACTCATAAATCGGCATCGGTATTGCTCCGTTTTCTACTATTTGGTCTAATACCATCCCTCGTGTCTCTTTTGCTTTACGAATAAGTTTTGGTGTCGAGGGGGTACTCACGCGTCTCATAGCACGTTTCAGGTAAGTGTTCAGGGGTCATACAAGTGGGGGCCAATTCATCCCGTAAAACCAAGCGCGCCCGTAGGGCCGGCGAGGATGGTACCCGCTGTAGCTGACGGTTGTCGGTAGAAAACCGGACGGATCGACACGAGCTTCTTTTTTTGGATCCGCCCCTATCTGACGACATATACCGTTCCCAACAACACTCGGTTTGTCGGATCGGCTACCGCTTTACCCGGATCGGTTATGCTCATTCTCGCGTCATCGTGATAAATCCCAAACCATAGGTCTATGTTTCCGGACGGGATGCGCCTCGATAGCTCCACGACGAAACTGTCCTTAATCCATGTGCCCGCTCGCCAGTTGGCGATCGGATGTAATCCCTGAATCGGGGTGCTCGAGCTCTCTCCCACGTATTTACCGGTTTTTTTCTCGTATAAATGGGTAAAAAACCGCCACGGACCTCTAATCTCTCCGGTCACTCTCCATAGGGTTGAAACCCTTACCGACCCCGTTTGATCGACACGCGTCGGCTCGATTTCGAAATCCTCCAATACGAGGTCATCTCCGAACCGAACCCCTTGTGGCTGAGATATCTGCGGCGTATTTGTTAAGATGGATTGTTTGAGCAGATTTGCCAAATCAGGTCGATAGATTTCCTGTACCTCAATGCGCGCCAGCAGCACACCCCGAGAGCGGATCAGAATTCCGCGTTTGCGAGGTATAAGCTTGCGCCATTTTAGCCGCGGGTTGGTATAGTGCTTCGGCCCGCGGTGCTTGAGGTATACCGAGCCCCAAAAAAGCGATGTCGGTCCCGGAGGAAAATCCTCCGGGATCCATACGCGCAGCTGATCTACAACAATAGTACCGGGGGAGCACTCGCTAAGGTCGAAGCGCGCATTCGCGGGAAAGTAATCGGTTTGAACCGAACGTTGATCAACCGTCTGCAATCGATAAAACAGCCGCCACCCCGGTTCGCTAGGTTTTAAACACTTAAAGTAGAGATTCGCCTCCCACATCTTGCCCGGCTGCGCTTCAAGCGTCGGGGCGTCAAAACCGATCAGTTCGAACGCGTCTTCGGCCCGAACCGGTAAAGGATATTGTGGTTTCGGCTCCCGGATCAGCAGCCAGGGCCGCTCTCCCTTAACTATCATAAATCGGTCTTGCATCTCGGCGAGGTGCGCTTCTATGCGTTGCTTCGCCTGCTCGGCTATGCGTTTATAGCGGATTCTATCGGCGCCGTCCCGGATGAGATTGACCTGTTCCAGGGGGTCGACGCTGATATCGAATACCTCCATCGATTTTTGCTCGAAGTGATAGATAACTTTAAGGTTATCCTCGATTTCCGACATACAGCGCCTGTCGTACCAACAGGTTGTATAGACGCGGTCGTGTCCGGGCGTGGTAAAAATGTCGCGCCCCTCAAACAGAGAATCCGGGTACTCGATATTGAGCAAAGAGAGAATCGTCGGCGCAATATCGACCTGCCTTCTAAGCCCCGTAATCCAGCGCTTCTCGGGAAACAGACGCGTGTTGCTGAAAATCAAAGGTACCCGGATGCCCTCCTCGTAGATCACGTCGTTGTGGAATTTCGGACCGTGTTCCTCAAACCCCTGCCCGTGATCGCCGACCACGACCACCAGCGTCTGCTCTAACAAACCCCTCGCCTTTAAGCCATCGACAATACCGCCCAACATCTCGTCTGTATATCGTACCGCGTTGAGGTATTGCGCGAAGTAACCCCGGCTGCTCGCTGGAATCGGCGCCCGACCGGTGAAATTGCGCGCCAGGTTCAATTTAGTAAAGTTATTAGGGGTGTCGTATTTATGATGGGTGCTACCCGTGAGAATGGTGACAAAAAAGGGCCGGCTCGGATCTTTGTCGATCCATTCGAGCACCGGTTGAACCATAACTTTATCCTCGGTCGCGAGATAGTTGGTCTTTTCGAAACGATCGTGCGGATATGATTCCTGCGCCATAAAGGTCTCATACCCCGCGTTTTCGACCAATTGGCCTCGATTCTCAAATGTACCGGTGGCGGATTGAAAAAAACCCGTTCGAAAGCCTAGACGCGCGAGCACGTGCGCGAGGCACGGTCGCGGTATGCCTCCGATTTGACTCTCGTTGATTTCAAAAGAAAACCTCGGAGCAAAGCCGCAGAAAAGAGAAATCAACGCTTTCGAGGTATGCGGAATATCGACGTAAGCGCGCTGAACGACCGCGGCCGTTGCGGCCAACTCCTCTTGTCGCGGCGTCGTCCTAAGTTCCGGAAAGTAAACCGAGCTGGCATCAAAGCGGGTTGATTCGAGAAGTACAAATAAGATGTTTTTCGCGTAAACCTTTCTGTTCCCGCGCTTTATCTCGGCTCCGTCCAGGGCTTGCCGGACCATTCGAACGCTCTGATCGGGCGGAATTTCGACCGCTGGATCTTGAGCGCGAATCGCTGTCTCATCCGAGGTAAGCGCTTCCGCCATCAACGAAATCGCAACCGGCTTGCAAAGCGCCTGTAACTCCGCGGGCGCCGAGAACACGAATGAAGTCGCGGTAAAAAATGCGAATACGCTAAAGAAAAAACCGATTTTACCCTTTGTCGGAGGCGTTGCTCGGCGAATTGCCAGAGTCGCGAACGCGTCGACCGCGAGCGGCACAAAGGCCAACGAGGCCGCTCCGATGAGCAGCGCCTGTCCCTGCCAATTACTCTCGGAAGCCACAACCCCGGCCAGCTCGTCGTAGTGCCGTAGGGTATAAGAAAGGATACTCCAATCAATAAGCGTCGAGGTCCGAATCCACACCTGATGTTCTAGAACCGATAACCCGAGTACAAGCGCGACAAAGGTTCCACTCGCGACCCAGTAGATCCACCTTCCCCAACGACCCGCGCCCCATAGCCAGCAGAACACCGACATCAGACCGGCGAGCCCCGAAGCGACGATAAAATCGCCGGTAAACGTCTGCATCGATGCGAAGAAACCAACGTCGGTTCTCCAGTAAAGCAACTTAATCGCCTTAAAAACGGCTGGAATTACCAAAACCAAAACGAAAGCCGCTGTAACGCTCCAGGTTGTGGCGCGCAGTGCAGTCGTTCCCAACGACGCCTTACGAAAAGCCTCTTTCGATCGTTTTGCGGGTTGGATGGATAACATAGTTACGCGACCAAGTTGCTCTCGAAAATTCGCTGCGCCGATCGCTCGGTAGCCCTTATCGAGACGAAAAGCCGTCTCGACTAAGTCGCTTTCCCAGCGAAATAGATGAATGTCTCGTTTTTATACCGTCGTGTCTGCATACCTCAATCGGCCTCGACGACAATCCATCGTTGCGCCGCACTTCACCAATAAAAAAGTAGCTATGTGAGCCAAAATAGTCGCTAATTGATTTCACGAAAATAAAAAATTTCTATTTTCTTGACCATTCTGAACGGTTGTATAGCGACTTCGGGTGGCGTTGGCACTCGCCGCTCGGAGGTAAAACCACGCTAGACCCGCTTCAGGTTGAACAGATTCTTCTGGCGCCCATATTCGGGCCAGGTTCGTATCGAGCTGGTTTCGCGGAACCGCAGTAATAGCAGCGC
>JAFGIB010000424.1 GCA_016929805.1 Deltaproteobacteria bacterium
AATCGCTAAAAAATTACAACAGCACGATCGAATTATACTTTGGTCATAAAAATATGAGGGGATCTCTCAGCCGCGCGCCCTTATTTCATCGCTTTTTTCGCGTTTCCGCTCGACGTTTTTTGCAACGTTAAGGTAAAGCTGACTTATAAGCCTTAAGGCTCGCGCAAAAAGTATCAGCGCACGGATGTTAATCGAAGCTCACGGCAACCTAGCGGCCCGCACAAAAATAATTTTACATTTTCGCATCCCGTTTTATGGGATTGTGAATCGATGCTATAATACTCGAGATAACAACGGGAGGTTTGGCATGCGCGCCTCGAATAATACAATGGTATTATTTTTAATATTGACGTCCGGTTGTTTCGGGAGTCGAGGTGTTTCGGACCGCGAATCCGATGGCAGAGATTCATCAAAACCTGATTCTGACGCATCGGATAGGGTGAATACGGGCGGCGGCGACGCGCGCATTGACGCTCGGATATCCGATGGTACTCGTACGAGTATCTCACCGCGCGTTTGTGGCGACAACGTAACGGAATACGGCGAGACATGCGACGGTACTGATCTGGCCGGGGCGTCTTGTGGATCTTTAATGCGCGGGTATGTCGGCACGCTTGCCTGTATGCCGGACTGTCAGAACTACGATACTTCGATGTGTCACTCGGGATCGGCGTTCTGCGGCAATGCCGTCAAGGAATACGACGAAATATGTGACGGACCCGATCTCGGTGGGACGAGCTGTGATACCCTAATTACCGGTTACATCGGTACGCTTTCCTGTACGGCGGACTGTTCTAACTATGATACATCGATGTGTTATGCATCTCGCGTATGCGGTAATGGCATCAAGGAACTGGGAGAATCATGCGATGGCAATGATCTCGCCGGCGCGACGTGTTGGTCTCTGACGCCCGGGTTCGTCGGCACGCTTCGTTGTAAACGGGACTGCGACTACGACATGTCTATGTGCTATAAAGGCGTCGATGATGGCGGTTCTTAGTAAACCTTAACCTTGCAAAGAATCCGTCAGCGTAAACCGCTTCGCTCGCGAAAAATAGCGCGAACTAAGGGCGTGCTCACTTTTTTTGAACCTCACTTGGGGTGCACGAAGCTCGGGTCCAAAAAAAGTTCCGCGCGCCCTCATTTCATCGCTTTTTTAGCGTTTCCGCTCGACGTTTTTTGCGACGTTAAGGCAAATTTCGACCTTTTTAGAATGCATGAAGCATAGGGTTCGGGTGTAACGGCGCGAGCGACAGGAGGTAGGTGACCGATTACGCTAGCTTTGATTTGCCCGCGTTGCTCCGATTCCTGCGGCCATCGCTCACTTATCCCTCGAGCATGAAGATAAATAAGCAACAACACCGAGAGTAGACCGGATAAAATCGCGTTATACACGTGTATAACGTTTCTATACGATGTGAAAAAACGCGTTTTATCGCGAAATTCTTTTGTTGATTCGCGCGGTTTTTATCAGACCCAAAGCGTTTTTGCTTCCAAAGTGTATATTTTTTTTACACGGTTAGAGGCGACTTTTCCTTCAGACCTTTGCCTCGCTTAAAGCGCGGCCTTTATAAAATCAGGCACAACTTATCGATTATATTGGCGTTTTCCTTTCAACTGACGAAACGTTCTCTTTCTATGAAAAGACGGGCACGGATGTTGCTCGTTCTTTAGATCAAAGCTAGGCACACGCAGCCTGACCGAATCAGAAAGGGAGGTCGAAAATGGAAAAGAAAGCTATCGCGTACACGGCCGACATCATTGTGGGGAATAACGGAGAGGTAATCGATCGCGAGTTTCAAAAGGCGCGTATTAAGCAATACGCCGAGGAAAACGGCATCGAAATCATCGCTTGGTTCGAGGATGAGGTTTATAACGAGCATCTTTTCTCTCGGTCCGGTCTGAAGCAAATGGTCGCCTGCGATAAAAAGTGCGAGTACGTTCTGGTCGAACGCGTCGCAGCGGTTTCACGCAAATGGGTTGAGGTAAAAGCGTTGCTCGCGGCGTTGGGAACGAAAAGGCGACGAATGGAATGCGTAACGACGCTATGGGACTGCGTGTCGCAAATGGTTCGATCCCACTATCGAAAACCCACGCTGCCCTACAGCGTCGCCGCTTGTGCGGTTGAACAAGCGCAGTGCGAAAGCTCCAGCGTGAACCTGGTTTCGGAGTACGGTCGCTCTCGGCGGGCGGAAGAAAAACAAACGCAAGGGTCCGAAACCTCGAGTGAACGTAAGGTGAATGTTCGGTGCGCCCGAAAAGCTGAGGTGGCGGGTATGCGCTATCGCACCGCGTAAAACTATTCTTTACGAACGCCGGTTTTTCGCATCAGAGAGTGGAAGTTGCTTCGTTGCATCCCTACGAGCTTTGCGGCGGCCGATACGTTCCAGTTAGAGCTTTCCAGCGCCTTAATCACGAATTCCCGTTCCACCTGGGTATAGATCGCTTCCTTAAGAACCTTCTTGGCGTTCTTGAGCTCGTCAACCGTGGTCGGAACATCAGCGGTCGAGAGGGTAATGGCGCTTTCGGTTCTACCCGTAATTTCGGCGGGCAAGTGTTTTTCATCTATGAATTCGCTGTCGGCGGTCGCGATCAACCTTTCGACAACGTTCTTCAGCTCCCGAACGTTTCCCGGCCACTGATAAGCCATCATTTTCGCCATGGCCGAAGTGGTGAAACCCTTGACCAGGCGATTATCTTCCTCGCCGGCCTTACGCAGAAAATACATGGCCAATAGAGGGATATCGTCCGCTCGTTCTCTCAGCGAGGGCACGGTTAACGGAATCACATTAAGCCGATAATAGAGGTCTTCCCGGTATTTTCCCGCCTCGACTAGCTGATACAAGTCGCGATTCGTCGCCGCCACGATCCTCACGTCGGTCTCGATCGTCGTTTCGCTGCCAACGGGGCGTATCTTTTTCGTCTCTAAAGCTCGAAGCAGCTTGCCCTGAATTTCGAGCGACAGATTCGAAATCTCATCCAAAAAAAGCGTGCCCCCATTGGCGACGACAAAATATCCTGAGCGTTTCTGCAGCGCTCCGGTAAACGCCCCCTTGACGTGTCCGAACAGCTCCGACTCCAAAAGGGTGGGCGCCAACGAAGAAACATCGACCGGGACAAACGGCTTGTCGGCGCGTTGGCTACTGTGGTGAATCGCTTGCGCAACCAGCTCTTTCCCCGATCCCGATTCCCCGTAAATCATCACCGTGTAGTTACTATAAGCGATCTTTAGGATCTGCCGCTTGAGATCCTCAATAGCCTTTGATTTTCCCACGATTCCGGTCTTGTCGCGAAGTTGATTTAACTGCTGCTTCAGGTAGACGTTTTCCTCCTGCATCGCGCGGCTTTTTAAAGCATTCGAGACCGCTACCGACAACTCCTCCGGGGTGAACGGTTTGGGTACATAATTGAAAGCCCCTTTTTTTATCGCCTCGATGCTGGTTTGTATGGTGGCGTATCCCGTAATAATGATAACGAATATCTCCGGCCGTTCGCTTTTGATATTCTCCAGCACCTCCATTCCGGATATGTCGGGCATCTTCAGGTCCAATAGAACCAGATCGAACTCGCCCTCGACCGCCATCCGTATGCCTTCGATTCCGGTCAAGACATAGTCCACGTGGTGGCCTTCGGATTCGAGAATGCGCTTACAGGTGATACAGACCGATTTCTCATCATCGATTACTAATATATGCGCGCTGGCTGGTACGATATCTTCAAGTGTCATGACTTACTCTCTACCACGGGGGCGGTCCTCGCTGTCTCGAGGCAATAGGATGGTAACAGTCGTACCTTTACCCTCCTCGCTCGCCAACTCGATAGTGCCTCTGTGTTTTGCTATGATGCCCTGCGATACCGAAAGCCCGAGACCAGTCCCTTTTTTTGCTCCCTTGGTGGTAAAAAACGGTTGGAAAACACTTCCAAGGTTTTCTTTCGGTATCCCCATACCGCGATCTCTAATTCGTATGATAGCGAAGCCTCCCGAGGAATCCTCGTCGGTTGTGACCGCGATTCTTCCCTGATTGTTGCTGGCCTCCGCCGCGTTGATGAGAATGTTGGCGAAAACCTGGCGTAACTGTTCCGAATCGCCGGCGATAAACAAAGGCTCGGCCGCGAGCTTCAAGCTCACATCGACCCCTTCCATTGAGTCGTAACGCCGAACTAACACGAAGGTATCGCGAATGACCTGATTGACATCGATGCGTTTCTTTTCCGAGGGTACCTCTCGAGCAAAGTCGAGTAGCGATCTGACAATGGTGCGGCAGCGCGTGGTTTCCTCTACGATGACCTTGAGATCCTCCAGCTTCGGGTCGCCTTCTTTCAGCTCTTTGAGCATCAACATCGAGAGGCTCAGCACCGAGGTCAACGGATTGTTGATTTCGTGCGCCACGCCCGCGGCCAGTCGGCCTATTGAAACCTGTTTATCCACCTGCGACAGTTGCTCGTTAGTCATTTCCCTCAAGCGAACATCTCTCTCTCGAATGTTCGTAACCATGCGATTGAATGCCTTCGAGAGCTTACCGAGATCGTCGCTCGAAGCGACTCTTATTTTATAATCCAAATCGCCCTCAGCGACCCGCTGCATCCCTTTTGCCAACTCCGAAACCGGTCGGATCAATAAACCGCTGAATAGATAGCTAATAAAAAAACCGAAAATCATTCCGATCGCGATCAGCCCGGCGAATAGGGAAACCGTCTGCTGTTTCATATCGAAGTAGTAGGCTTCCGGCGCTTCCACGGCCAACACCCCGATCGGACGATTGCGGAAGTCTCTAATAGGTTTGGCCGCGGCGTAGGAAGCGGGATTGAGCTGGTCGGAAACGCCGACGTAAGTGCGACCTCGTTCGAGAACGGTTTTTGCCACCTTATCGTCCAGCGGGCTCGGGGTTTTATTTATACCCATTAGGGTTGAGACGCGCTGATTGCCGAGAAAAAGGGACGCGACAAAATCCTCTTTCTGATCGACAAACGAAAGACTCAGCACGGGAGAGAGAAAATTCGCCCGGTTATCCGCGAAGGAACCGATTAAAAAAACGCCGCCTTGGGCCATGGGCGCCGCGGAAACGAGTACAAGGCTTTTTGAACCGCTCTTTTCGCCGCGCAAAAATCCCGAAGAACGCGCGTCGAGCTCGATAAATCCCGAATAGGGCTTTTTGGCCGATTGAACAAATCGAGCGAGATCCGCGATCGAAGAACCTACGAGCTCGGAAGGATTTTCCGTGTTTACGCCGCAGTTTGCAGCGGCTTGAACCGACGCTCGGCGCGCGCCGAGATCGTCAGACCGGCGAAAGAATCGAGAAATCGAAATAGTCTCTTGTTTATAGATCAAAGATAAATCGGCGGAAACGTCGGCCGTAAAAGCAAATTCGCATAGATCAGGGGGTTCAGAAAAACGCGAGACGCGGTACGCGTAATAAGAGGCTAAAATGTTGAATGTATCCATCTGAGACCGCAGCGCGAGCTCCGCGAGCTTGAGACCCAGCTTCATTTTTGAGGTCGCGAGCGAGAATGTGGTTCTTCCAAATACCGCGTCTCCAATGGCGACGGTAGCGGAGGCGGAGGTAATAATCAAAGTAAAGAAAGCGAGGATCAGTCGGGTTCTTAACGGAATCCGTCTGACCCACAACAAAAATTTGCCTCTAGACCCGGTATAGCCGCGTTTCAGAACCTCGTCCTCGGAATCGACGCTCGTGCCTTGTCTTGGTTTCACCATCGATAATCGCGCAACGGTTTGGAATGATACTCAGGATAAAAGGGCATATAAACGCTAACGCAAAGAAACCGACTTTCTAAACCTTTTGCTTTGATTCGAGAGCTCGAAAGTCAAAGGCAGGTGTATTTCTTTTCTATACATAAGGAAGAATGTCTAGTAAACCTTACCGTTGCAAAAAACGTCGAGCAAAAACGCGAAAAAACGATGAAATGAGCGAGAGCGGAGCTTTTTGTGGACCGCAGCGTGTGCATCCTAAGTGAGGTCCAAAAAGGGCGGACGCTCGGCTAATTCGCGATCTAGGTCTCTGTTTTCGATTTCTCGCTCGCTCGAAATGACATATCCGCCACGGCTTTTCGGGAAGTTACCGCCATCGTACGTTCTCAAAAAGTCGTGGCTAGCAGATGAAGATACCTGAAAGGAGATCAACTTGCCCATGCCCATGCCCGTTTTCTGTTACCGGGAGAGTTTTCCTTACGTGCCGCGATCGTGCTGAAATCAATACATTTCTCGTTTTAAGTTACTTGGGCAGGGGCACGGGCACGTTTTTATTTCAATACTACCCGAGGGCGAACCGCTATCGCCGCGTTCCCAGGTTGTTCTGCCACAACTTCTCGAGAACACACCCTATCTTTAACGTAACATATTGAAAACAAGGGGGATTTTAGTATAGGCCGAGACGTATATTTTTTAAACACATGTATTTTAACCCTGTCATCGCCGGGATGGATGTCCGTTTAATCTAGTAATTTCAAACAGTTACATTTTTATCCGGCGATTTGTGTTTGCGGCTACAAATTCGAATTCTGTATAGATTACTAACACAGGTCTCGGTGAATGCCTTTGTTCGTTTTGTGCGCGTTTCCTTGAACCTCGGGAAGCGATGCTAAAAGGCTTCTGTTAACGCGGGGTTAGATCCTGTTTGAAAAGTGCGCAGGCGGATTTCGGATAGCTAATTCAAACGGCACGGTCGTTGCTCATTGATCTGATCGTCAAAAGCAACTCGATAGGCGCAAGACAAAAGGAGAGAGTACCATGACGAAAAGAGCCATCGCATACACGTCGGACATCATCCTAGGAAATACCGGAGAGATCATCGAACGTGCTTTTCAAAGAAAGCGTATTGAACAGTACGCTGCGGAAAACGGCGTCGAGATCGTCGCCTGGTTTGAGGACGAAGCCTATAACGAAAACATATTCGCTCGACCGAGGGTCAAAGAAATGTTGGAATATCGTGAGCCCTATGAATTGGTCTTGGTGGAAAGAACCTGGGCGATTTCCAGAAAATGGAAGGAAATCAGGGCGATGATGCAAGTGTTGGAAAGCAAGCACGCGAGAGTAGAGGCGACCACAACGCTGTGGGACTGTGTCTCGCAGATGGCGCGTAACTACTATCGTCCGGCTCAGCGGAAAGTCGAGTCGCCGAGCTACGCCTTAGAGGCGGAGCGCGAGCGGGAATCCGCGACGATCGATCTGGTCAAGACCTACGGGCGCCAAGGCGGCAAGGCCGTTGACCGCTATGTCAACGTGATCGTGAAACCCGGAGCAGTGAAACCGAAAGTACGCCGTCCCAATAGATTGGCCTTCCAGCGGATATCCTAAAAGCGATCATCGTCGACGTCGAAAAGGGTCCCGCGACGCTGCGGGCACCCGGCGCGGGTTGAATCCCTCGAGATTGACCCGCGCGGTCGACCCGCGAAATCGGCCTCTAGGCGTGCGTCCGAAATGATCTTACGAACTCGAATGCTCTCGGGCAAAGGAGATTCAAATGAAAGATATGTTCACAGAAGCGACGCGTCAGATCATGTGGAACATCGATTATGCGTTTGTAATGTATATTATGTTTCTAACGGCGTTAACGGTTTTTGCGTATGGGGTGTGTTTGCGCGTGAGCTCCTGGCTGAAAGGCAAACAGGACGACGACAGATTATCGCAATGGTTTTACCGTATGGTCTTATTGTGCAAGGAGCTTTTTATACAAAAGAAGGTTCGCGCTTCGACCTACCCGGCGATCTTTCATTCCTTCATTTTCTACGCGTTTGCCCTATTGGTGGTGACCACGGCGGTAGTGGCGCTCGACTATGACCTCGGAACAAATTATTTCAAGGGCACCGTTTATGTCGTTTTAACCGTGGGCGCCGAAATCGCCGGCCTGTTGATCCTGGTAGGAACCGCCATGGCGATATATCGCCGTTATGTAATCAAGCGGGCGACCTTGAGCCGCACTGGAGCCGACGCAATTGCGCTCTCCTTATTGGCCGTTCTCGTGGTGACGGGATTCATCGTGGAGGGCCTGCGTATGGCCGCCTCGCCCGATCCTTGGTACTACCTGTCGCCGGTCGGTTATCTCGTCAGTTTGGGATTTTCCCCTTTGTCCCACGCCTCTTTAGTTGGAGCGCACAAGCTTATCTGGTGGTTACACACGTTGGTCGCCATGGGTTGGATCGCCTCGATTCCCTATACCAAATTCTCCCATATTCTTACCCTGCCTCTGAATGTCTATTTTCAGAAATTGCGTCCTCGAGGTGAGCTCAAGCGCGATGATCTGGAGGCGTTGATGAACGACCCCAATGTCGATTATGAGTCTCTGACCATCGGCCTGCAAAAACCGGAAGATTTTACTTGGAAACAACGTCTTGACTTTGATGCCTGTATCGAATGCGGCCGTTGCGAGGAGGTCTGCCCGGCCGTCAAGGCGGGGAGCGATTTTTCGCCTAAGCTCTTTATCGGCAAGTGTAGGGAGCTGGCGCGCGAGAGCTCGTACGCGAGCGACCGAGGAAACGGAGCCGACGCCGCGCCGGGCGGCGAAGAGCCGGCGGAAATCAAGGAAATCAACATCGTCGGCGACGGGCTTAGCGAGGAGTTTATCTGGCGATGCCGAACCTGCATGGCTTGTATGGCGGTGTGCCCGGCGTGCATCGACCACGTCGACACGATGGTCGATATCCGGCGCAACGAGTTGCTCATACAGGGACGAATTCCGCAGGACGCGATGTACGCCTTAAAGCTTTTAGAAACGAACGGTAACCCCTTCGGACCGCAGAGCGACAGGGTGTCCTGGATCGAAAAGCTGAATATACCGATTATAGAAGCGGGCGACTCGTGCGATGTCTTGTATTGGGTCGGGTGCTGCACCACGTTCGATCCGACCAACCAGCGCATCGCGCAGGATATGTGCAGTCTGCTTGACCTATGTGGAATCGATTACGGCATGATGGGTAAGGATGAGCGTTGTTGCGGCGATCCGGCCCGTTTGATGGGCGAGGAGCGAATGTTTCAAGAAATCGCCAAAAAGCAGATCGAGCAGCTTTCGGCTAGAAAATTCAAAATCCTACTGACCAATTGCCCACACTGTTACAACGTGCTGAAAAACGAGTACAAGCAACTCGGAGGCAACTATCACGTGCTGCATCATAGCGAGTTGTTGCACGAAATGTTGTGGAACGGCACGATCGAGCCCAGGTACGGAATCGAGAGAAAAGCGGTATTTCACGACCCGTGTTATCTCGGCCGCTACCAGCGCATCTACGATTCACCCAGAGAGGTAATCAAAACGGTCCCGGGATGCGAGCTATCAGAGATGAAGTACAATAGAGGTCAAAGTTTCTGTTGTGGAGGCGGTGGCGGGCACTTTTGGATGGATCTAAAGGAACGCAAACGCATCAATAATCTGCGAATCGAGCAGGTTGAAAAGACCGGAGCCGATACGATCATCACCGCGTGCGCGTACTGCAAAAAAATGCTGGACGACGGCCTCAAGATGAAGGACCTCGACGAGAAAATCGAAATCATGGACGTGGCCACGTTACTCCTCAATAGCCTACGCGATCCGCGCGAGAGAAAGAGCCGCACGAGGGTCGACACCCACTCTACAAATAACGACAGGCCCGGTCTTGAAGTACTTGCGGACAGTTTCAGTGCGGCGGCCAGGGTAAAGGTTCAGCAAAGCTAAAGCCGTAACCGAAAAGTTCGATCCGTTTGCGGCTGTCGTGTATCGCGCGAAGCTCTCAACCCCGCGATTTCAACGCAACCGTCATGGGGGACGAGAGATCGCGCGCAAAATATAGATTCGCCCGTCTTCGACCTCCTGGAATTACGCTCGGTCTAGCCACTAGTTTACGATTTTATATGGAATATAGGGGTTGGGTTTGAGCCCGTTTTTTCTTCTTCTTTTCGTCTTCGCTTTTCTTATGAATTTTTGGTCAAAAATGAATATCGTATCTCGGTCTTTGAAGTGGAAGATCCGTTCGGGGTTTTGAGGAAGGAGAAACGGATAGGCCGCGGTATCGAGTGATACGGACAGTTTCGAGCCGGGCGGTTCTTTCAATAGCAGGTGAGCGACGCCCTCGGGGGTCGTTCGACCGACGCTTTGTCCGCGAATCACTATCGCCAGCCCAGGCTGTTCGGGGGCGTTGACAACCAAGGCGGCGGTTCGCAACAGCGGAATACAGCACCAGGAGATCTCCGGCGCATGAACCTTTTGTCTATTATCTAAGCTATTGAGATATCGCAGGGTGACTGTCTGTTTCTCAAAACGAGCGCGATATCCTTCCGGACAAATCCCCGAAAGAGAGACTCTAGCGCCCACGTGACCTTCTACGTAAAAAAGCAATCGACCGGTATTGTCGGTTTCGCCGCGCGCGATTCCCTGTGCGGATACGCGCAATCCCGATATCGTTTCACCGTCTTCCGTAAGCGCCAGGTTTTGCACGGGAAAGCGTCCGGGTTTCGCGTCGGAACAAGATAGAAAAAGAGAAACGAAAAGAAAAATCAAAGGGGTGAGCAGATAAAAAACGGGCGCGTAATAGAGTTCTATGGTCGATTCGGCCTTTGGCATCGGTCGTTATAAAAAATTCTAGTGATGGCGGCTTTCCGCGATTCGTCGCCGAAGAATATCCGTGATAACTCGATAAACCGGTTTGTCGATCCGCTGTTTCGCCAACTCGCCGTACAGCGCATAGGCTCGTTCAATCCGACTCGCGATCAGCTCATCGACCGCCGCGCGTTCGCCGGTCGCGGTCTCAGTCGCGACCGCGGCCTCCCTTCTAGTGTTTCGAACGCTTTCTGTAACCTTTTCGGCGTTAGACCCCTTGCCGCCTTCGTTCTTGCTCAACGCGGGATCGCGAACAACCGCTTTTTGCCGCGGCGGGCGCGCTTGCCGAGCAACGACTAATTCCCCGCCTTTGATGCGTTTATCATTACCGGGCATCTGATCGGTATCGTGTAAAACCCCGCCGCTCCGAGCAAACCCCAACGCCGCCGCCACGAAAAGTAGCAGACCGACGCCCATGCGAGGGCCGCGCGATAGTAAAGACCTGGAGGCGAGCTGCAAAAATCGGCCCGCGAATAAGCGATGCGATGTTTGATCTTTTTTATTAGAATCGCGGCAGGCGCGGTTGCCGCCGATTGTCCGGATCTCTTTTCGATCGCAACGGCGGTTTTGAGCTAAAATCGCCATCGTGGTTTGTGCCGACCGATTTATAACTTCGGGGCGGAGGCTTGGCTCTCGATGACAGCCGAGGGCGTTCCCGGCGTCGCCTCGCGCGGCTGCGGTTTGATCTCGCGAAGTCGGTCCGATCCCGTTTAAGATCGTCGTTTCGCCCGCTGGTCGAGCCTGTTCGGATTCTTGATTGAATAGCGGCGCGAGATCGAATAGCTCTTCTCGCGTGTAGCCGCGGGTGGCGAGATCGCGCGAAAGCCCGTTCGTTTCTCGAGTCGAGTCGCCGTCTCTCGGGGTTTTACAAGGATTACGAAGGCGGCCTACGCGCTGCATGGCTCTTCACCGTTCTCTCGTAACCGTTTACGGGCTGTACTGCTGGTTTCATAGACGCGCGGGGGTAGCTCGAGTCCGATACGGCGCGTGGCTTCGATACAGCTCGGAATAGCACCGGTGGGAACCAGCTCGGTCTTGACCTCACCGTTCGCGTTCTTACCCGAGTTGGTTCGGATAAATAGATCTTTGAGTTGATAGCCGCGCTCGGGGTCGCAACCCAAGGCTTCGGTGATATGTGTAATGGCGCGCGAACCGTCGGCGAGTCGACTTGTTTGAACGATAACGTCGATCGCCGACGCGATCTGTAGCCGCAACGCAAACAGCGGAAGTTGTACCTCGCTCATCAGCGCCAGGGTCTCCAACCGACTCAGCGCGTCGATCGGATAAGAGGCGTGAATGGTCGACAGACAACCGCCGTGTCCCGAGGTCATCGCCTGTACCAGGTCGAGTGCTTCAGCGCCGCGGATCTCGCCGATTACAATTCGATCGGGACGCATACGAAGCGTGGCCTTAAATAGATCGCGAATGGTGATCCGCCCGCGTCCTCGCGAATCGGGCGGCCTGGCCTCGAGCTGAACGATGTGGTCCCGTTGCAGACGTAACTCGCGGGCATCCTCGATAACGACAACCCGTTCGTCCGGCGCGATCATAGATGAAATCACATTGAGCAACGAGGTCTTTCCCGACCCTGTTCCACCGGCTACGATGATATTTTTTTTACACGCTATCAACTCCGAGAGAAGCCGCGCCGCCTCGCGGCTCATCGAACCCAATTGAATCAACTTGTCGACGGTCAAGCTATCGCGCGAAAAGCGGCGAATGGCTACCATCGGGCCCAGCGGAGCGACCGGTGGAAGGATGGCTTCAACTCGAGAGCCGTCGGGCAAAGATCCCTCTAAAATCGGATCTTCTTGGCTAAACGGCCGTCCGACGTATTGAGCGATGTTGTGCAGCGCGGTAATCAACTTATCGGGCGTGGCGAAACCGCTGTCTGTGCGGAACAACTTGCCCTCGCGCTCGATGAAGATCTGCGACGGTCCGTTGATCAATATTTCGCTCACCCGCGGGTCCTCAAGGTAGGGCATAATCGGCTCGAGAAACATCAATAGCGTCTGTCGATAGACTTCGATCGGTATCATTGACAACCTCCGTATCCAACGAGCGTTGCTAGAGCACCGAACGGTTTGAAACGCCTTTGAACTCGCGAGGATAGAAAAGTCAGATATGGATTTCGAACCGACGAAGGAATAGCAGCGCTATTTCGAGGAGGTTCGAAACCATAGGTGACTTTTCTAGACCGCGAAATCATGGCGTTTTCAAACCGATCGGTGCTCTAGCGAAGTTTGCCTCGATTCGTCCGTCCCAGGTCCGCGCGCTGCTCTCGCAGCCAGGCCCTGGCCTCGGACGCGTGTTCCCCGTCCGGGGCCAAATCGAGATAAGTTGCGAAGTAACGCCCTACTAAAATGGAATTTTCAAAAGCATCGCGGTTTATAACCGCAAGTAGATAGTAGGTGGGCGCGTGTGACGGGTTGTCGTACGCGACCCGCGTGAGCTGTTCGACCGCGCGTAGCGTTTGCTCCAGAGCGAGATAGATAGTCGCCACTAAGAAACGCAACCTCCAGGACTCGGGATGGCGGATGAGATACGGTTCCGCGTACCTGAGCGCGGTGCGCAGCCGCGAGCTAGAAAGGCAAATACTGAGCAGGATCGGAAGGGTTCGTTCTTCGGGATAGCCGCTTTCAGCGGCGAGATGGAGATACTGTTCGGCGCGAATCAATTGACCGTGTTTCGCCAGCGCCACGCCGCGAGCGAAAAGTTCTTCGGAGGACAGCCGTTGATTGTACTTTAAAGCGGCTCCGGGTCTTTGAGTCGATGCTCGCCCGGCACTGCACGCCGTCAGCATCAGCCATAGGAGTATAAAAAGCCGTAGTCGCACCATTTCGATCTCCTAATCCGGTTGCAAGGTTTCCGGCGCTCGCTTTTGCGCGATGCCGTCCAGCCATTTGGTGTAGCCGTCGTTGCGGTGAGACAAAAGGTTGCGTAACTCCCGTGCTCTCGCTCGAGCCTCCTCTTCTCTACCTTTTTCGAGCGCGAATCGAAGCTGTAATCTATAGATTTGATAATCGCGATTGAGAATACCGGTCCAGGCATCGAGGGTCTTTTTTACCCGAATTGCCTCCGCTTTTTCCTTCGCTTCTAAATAACATCGCTGAGCCTCCCCGATCAGGCGCACGGCCTCGACGCCCTCGCGATGCGCGAACGGGTAACGCTCCATTCTGGCGAAGGCGGCCTTTTCCGCTTCTCGCGCGCGATGTCCGGCCGCGTTCGGCTGGGAGCATTCCGCCTGCTCGTCAAACAGCTCCGACGGTCTAGGACCGCGCGGATTGTTCGAGTCTCCGGTTTTCGGCAAAGCGAGCAGCGACCAAGCGCCGGCCGCGATGAGCACGGGCAAAAAAGAGAGGCAAACAGCGCTAAAGCCTCGACGCGCTTTCGCGTCTGTTTGAAGCATCAGACGAAAGCGAATCCCGACTACGAAAATCTCTTCTCCCCAAGGGATATGTCCATCTCTAAAAGAACGGCCTTGATAGCTGACCAGCGTAGACGCCTGCGGCGACAACGCGACTTTACACCCACTATCAAGGAGGAAGATGAAAAAATGTTCTTCCAGCAGCTCCCGCTCTTCAGGAAGCGAAATATCGCAATTCGATCCCCGGCCGACGCTGACTTTTTTCCCGCTGAGCGCGCGGCGATGACTCGCTCGATGCGGAGGCGTGATTTCAATTAAAGCCTTCATCTATAAACCTATTCCGTTTACGATAAAAGGACCGAATAGCACCAATAAGATGCTACACAGCAGTAGAAACAGCGGTATCATCATCAAGACACCGGCCCGCGCGGCCGCCTCTTCGGCGGCTACGCTTCGATGCATGCGCAACACTCGGGCTTGAATCTGAAGCACCTCCGCGAGTGGATTCCCTCTCTCTTCGGCTTGAATCACCGCGCCGACAAAATTCCGCACCGCTTCAGTCGGAAGGCGTTCGGCGAATGCTTCAAGCGCTTGTTTTCGCGTGTGACCGACCTCGAGTTCCTGTAATATGCGCGAGAACTCCTCTTCCACGGCGCTCATTCGCGAAGGCGCGTGATCGACGATTAGCTTCAGAGCGCCGGGAAAATCGCAGCCGGCGCTCATACACAATGCGGCGAGGTCTATCTCGGCCGGTAAGCAGCGGCTCACCTCCTTGAATCTTCGGCGGATACTGCTCTTGAGTTGTAGAATCGGTAAATAGGCGCCGAGACAAAAACCGGCGATCGGCAGTGTCCAAGAGAAGCTCAAAATCCGGCAGCAGTATATTCCGCCGCAAAACAGCGCGAGCGCGCCGAGCAATCCGAGAGCAATCGTCTCGTCCGCGGTGACGCCCAGTGGATCGCCGGCTTGCGTCAGCAGAAAATCCAATCGACGGCGCAGGGTAAAAAGGGGAAGTCGCGACACCCAGCTCGCGACAAGACGCATGACCGGCTCGATTAGACGAAAAGTGGACGTCCTAGCACGAGTCTGTTTTCGCTTGAGACCGCGATGTCCGAAGCTGGGCTCGGAAGCGAGCGGAATGCTCGCCAGCGGGTAGACCCAGGCGACGAGCGTTATCGCCGCGGCGCCGCTTGCCGCCCATTTTAAGCAAATCAATATCGTGCCGGTGGTATTCATCGCGTCCGGTAAACCCGAAACCGTCGCGCGGTCTCTTTCTAGATATCCACAATCAAAACCTTTCGAGCGACAAGCACGGCGGCCAACCATAAAGCGGCGGCTCCTGCCAAAACCAAATTTCCTGTGAAATTTTGCGTCAACGGGAGAAAGAAGCGAGGGTCCATCCAATTCAGACAAGCGAACAGAGGAAAGGGAATTACTGCGATCACAAAGGCCTGCGCCTTGCCTTCAGCGGTCTTGGTTCGCGCGACAGCTTCGAGCCGCGCCAGCTCCCTCAAGCTGGCCGCGGAGCTTTCGAGAATCAAAGCCAGATTCCCGCCGGTGTTCCGGCCGATTTGTAAGGTCAATAAAGCGCCGGCGACCGACCGGCTGCCGATGCGTAATGTCATAGCCTCCAGCGCCTGATCCAAGGGAGCTCCCAGTTGGTATTCCTTCACCATCAAGTCCACCTCTTGACTCAGCGGCGCCTGAACGACCGCGACGCTGGAGGCAATCGCTTCTCCAAGCGAGGTGCTCGCCTTAAGGGCGTTTGCCAACACCAGTAGCCAGGTGTTGATCTGTTGCTCAATGAGCATCACGCGTTTTCGTCGCAATAGACGCAAGTAAGCGCGAGGCAAAAAGAGTATCGCGAGAACCGGAAGAACCCAGATCGGCTTCGGATTAACGCCCAGAAGAAATACGCTCGCCAACAGCGCCACCGACTGCAGCAGTAGGAGCCTGAATCCCGACAAATTCAGCCGAAGGAAGCGAACGTGCTGGTCGAGATCATGTTGATAGTTCCTCAACCAGCGCCGCCACGGGTTCGTCGATGCGGATAAATAGATCCAGGCGATGCTTACTAGGCTCAGCGCGAGTATCGCGGCCGCCGCGCGACCGAGCCAGACAGTGGCAGCAAAGCTCATAGAAAATCTCCCGAGGTCGCCAGACCGTGAGCGATGAACTCATCGATAAATGACGGGATGTATCCCGAGAGGCGAAATTCGCCCGTCACTTCACCCTCGGCTCCGGTTCCGGTTCGATGAAAATCGAATATCTCCGCTATTTGCACCTCCCCGTGCTCGTCGATGCCTGCAACCTCCGCGATCTCGGTGATGCGACGCGATCCGTCCGAAAACCGTGACTGTTGCACGATCAGGTGGACGCTCTTGGCGATCTGCATGCGAATGGCGCGCACCGGTAGATCCAATCCCGCCATCAAGCACAAGGTCTCTAGACGCGCGACGGCTTCCACGGGATTATTCGCGTGCGTGGTGGTCATCGACCCCTCGTGACCGGTATTCATGGCTTGCAGCATGTCAAGCGCCTCGCCGCCCCGACATTCCCCGACCAGGATTCTATCGGGCCGCATGCGAAGCGCGTTTTTGACCAAGTCCCTGATACTGCATTCCCCTTTGCCTTCCATATTCGGCGGGCGCGATTCGAGCGATACGACGTGGGGTTGGCCGAGCTGCAGCTCGGCGGCGTCTTCGATCGTCACGATGCGCTCCTTTTCCGGAATGGCGGCTGACAGTACGTTGAGTAAAGTGGTTTTTCCGCTTCCGGTTCCCCCCGAAATAACGATGTTTTTTCGGATCGCGACCGAACGTTGAAGAAACCGGGCCATTTGCTCGGTCAACGTTCCAAAACCGATCAAATTCTCGATGGTCAACGGTTTTTTTGCAAACTTGCGAATCGTGATACAAGGTCCTTTGATCGCAAGCGGAGGGATTACGGCATTGACCCGCGAGCCGTCTTTTAGCCGCGCGTCGACCATCGGTGTCGATTCGTCGATGCGCCGTCCCAAAGGCGTCACAATACGTTCGATAACAGCGCGTACCGACTCGCCGTCGGTAAAACGGAATCCGGTGTTTTCGATGCGCCCGCGACGTTCCGCGTAGATCGTCGCCGGGTCGACCACCATGATTTCGCTGACCTCGTTGTCCGCGAGCAATTGATCGAGAGGTCCCAAGCCGAGCGCCTCGTCGCAAAGCTCAACGATAAGCATTTCGAGCTCATCGCCCTCGGGCAACGGGTGATCGATCTCACAGGTGATGCGTCTCAGGCCGGCGAGCACCTTGGGTCTTATGATTTCATCCTTCATGCCCGCGCGGTCGAGACTGGCCAGCTCGAGGTGATCGAGCAGCAATCGATGAATGGTTCGACGCGTGGCGACGCTCACTCGCGCCGCGCTTAGAACTTTTCGCCGCGCGTGCGGCCGGTCGCCCGCCTTGGAGGTTGAATCGTCCGAAGGATCCGCGCCACCCGGCGACGGCGACGGCCGATCGCCGCATTCTCGCGGGGCTTCGGATCCTGGAACGCGCGAGAGAAGCTCGAAAACATAGTCGCCCACCATAAGCACCGCGTCCGATCGAACGAGCACGGTCGAACGATTAATCGTGGTGTTATCGACCCATGTTCCATTTCTCGATTGATCGGAGACTTCGACCCCTTGCTCTACCAGTTTCAGTTGGACGTGTTGTCGCGAAACGTTGAGCGAAGGTAACACGACATCGCAGGCCGCATCGCGTCCGATCCATAGTGCCGGCCTATCGTCGATAGAGAGGGCTTTTACCAGCCCGTTGGGAAGACGCAGGTCGAAAACCGGTCTCATGGCCGAAGGCTTTCCGAATTCTGTTTTGCTTGTTGCTTCGGCGGATCGACCAGCCGAACCTCGCCGAGATCACCGCTGAAGTCGCGGTAGATCGCCAACGCTTCAGCCACGCGGCCTCGCGCTTTCATCGAGACCGCGTCGACCACGGTTGGAAGAATAAAAACCAGATTTTCGCTCTCTTGATTACGTACCGCGTTTGAACCGAAGAGAATTCCGATAATGGGAATCTGGCTGAAAAATGACAGGCCGGTTTGATTTCGTGTTTGGCTACGGGATGTCAGCCCGGCGAGCACCAAAGACTGACCGAGCTCCAAGTTGACTTTGGTATCCAGGGTTGATGTAATTCTTCCCGGTACTCCCGTGCCGCTGTCATCGGATAAGTCCGATACATCCGCGTGAATTGCCAGCTCGATGCGACTCGATTCTCTGTCGTAGCGCGGCTGTATTTTGATATGGCTACCGAATTCGATCTTATTGACCCCGGAGGTAAGCGCGCCCTGAATCGGCACGTTGACCTCGCCTCCTCCGGAAAAGGTCGCTTCACCTCCGTTGACCGTGATCACGGCAGCTTGACGCAGCAACTTCGCCCAACCATTGGATTGGGCGATGTCAAGCCTGGGTAACGCCTGATCCGTTACTACTGCCGTCGCTTCGGTCAGCGAGCCCGACATCAGATCAAACGAGGCGGAAAATTGACCGCCCGAAACGGCGCCGGGCCAGCCCAGCCCGATTTGATGCCGGTAGGCCGTGCTGAGCTGTACGAAATAGAAGTCGAGCCGAATGTTGTCGCGCGGCACCACCCGACCCGGCTGCTCTTCCCGGAGAACATCTCGTTTCGACCGCGACTGCGAATCGCTGACGACGATACGGTAATGTTGTTCGTCCCCGTTCATCATAATAAACAGTAAGGTCGTCACACCGGGCTGCCGGCCGACTAGAACGAACTGCGAGCCGTCTTTAGTGAGTCGGACATCGATGATACCGGGCGTCCCCTCGGAATAGCTTTGAACCCCGTCGCTCGAAATCACCTCTTGCTCGCCCACCTCGAACGTCAACTGGATCTCGTCGAGGCGCCGCGCGCGCGAGTTGTCGACGCAAATAAGAAGAAGGGTCAAAAGCGCAATCGGATAGGCGATAGACTTAACGGACATGTTCGATTTCCTTCGCTCGCTCTTTGCCGGAGCCTAGGTCTTGCCAACTGAACGATTGAGCTTCGCCGGCCGCTCGCGTTAACGAGGCTTGAGGCAGCTCTTTAAGCAAGACGATATCGTTGGGGTTGCGCAGGACGAGCTTGAGCGCGCCGTGATGCTCCGCCAGGGTCAGCACTTGAGCTTGTTCAACGGTCACGCTGAGCGTTACCTGTCCGCTGTCGGTTTCACCCGTATTTTCACCCTCGCCGAGGTCGCTTCCCACCGCTAAAACCAAAAGATTCTGAAGTAACGTGGAAGTTGACTGAGTTTTGACCGAGTCTAATTGCGCGCGCGAGGTGAAAAGCAAATCGACCCGGTCTCCGGGACGAACCAATCCCCCGAAGGAGCTGCCTCGCGCCTCGATCGCGATTGCCCGCATGCCCTCTCGCACCAAGCCCGACAGGCCGCGCCGGCCGCGCTGCGCGGCTGAGAGGTCGGTCCACAAGAGCGATTCGTCAGCTTTGATCTCGGTACTTACAACAGCGCCTAGTACCATATGTAAATCCGACGCGCGCACGTGCCGTTGTTCGAGGTACGCTTGCGGAAGATCCCGCGTCGCCAACATCGAGCGCTCGACAGCGGTTCCGGGCAAAATATCTCGCGCGGCGGCGAGCACGGCGACCGCCGGTCCTCCCGAAATCTCCCGCTCCAGGCGGCGAAGATAAAGCTGCGCGAGCAATACCGCGGTAAGTGCAAACGCAATAGAGATAATCATCGCTTTTCGATTCACACGCTCACTCCGAAAGCTGGTTTGCCCGGCTCTTTCCCGTCTACCTAGAGGTTTATGCCGCGAATTAGCCGGTTCGCCTCGTTTGTCCGGCATGCGACCGGACATAAGGGTTATCGACCAGCGACCGAGGCGGTTGCAGCAAAAAGAAAAAAATACCTATCCCGGCGCCCTCGCTCGTCCGCTAAGCCGTCCCCCCATATTCGCCGTGTAATCCTCCGAGTAGCCATCTGTAATTTTGCGAGCAAAGCGGCCTACGACAACGGATTCTTCACAGAATTGGGGTATACTCCGCTACGAGGAGAACGCAATCGTGGTTACTTTTCTACTCGGCCTCGGAATCCTAATTGGCGGCTATTTTCTATACGGCGGTCTTATGGACCGCTCGATTCAGCCGGACCCAGCGCGACCGACTCCGGCGATATTACGTCCAGACGGTGTGGACTTCGTACCCATATCCACCTGGCGTGTCTACCTGATCCAGTTACTCAACATCGCTGGACTCGGACCGGTATTTGGCCCCATCATGGGCGCGCTCTGGGGACCGCAGGTGTTTCTATGGGTCATTCTCGGCGCGGTGTTTGGAGGAGCGGCACACGACTATCTGTCTGGGGTGATGTCGATTCGCAACAACGGCGCCGGCCTGCCCGATCTTATCGGCCGGTATTTGGGCCGCGTAACTCAGCACTCGGCAGTCCTTTTCATTCTACTGCTGATGGTTCTGGTTGGGACGGTTTTTGTAAAAGGACCGGCCGCGTTGATCGTCACCATATTGCCGGCAGAAACCGTCAGCATTTGGTTCGGGACGGCCGGCGGCGCGCTTGAAACCGCTCAGTTCCAAGGCCTATCGCTATGGATGTGGATCGTGATGGCCATTATCTTCAGCTACTACGTTTTCGCGACCCTACTTCCCATCGATAAAATCATAGGCCGCTTATATCCTTTCTTCGCGCTCGCCCTGCTGACCATGGTCGTGTGCCTGGGAGGCGCGCTACTCATCGGCCGAATTGAGACGCCGCCGTTTACCCTGGCCAATCTACACCCGCGCTCGGTTCCTGCCTGGCCGATTATTTTCATTACCGTATCGTGCGGTGCTATTTCGGGGTTTCATGCCACGCAGAGCCCTCTGATGGCACGGTGTCTCAAAACGGAACGGCACATGCGATTCGTTTTTTACGGAGCGATGATCGGAGAAGCGGTCATAGCTTTGGTATGGGCCACGGTGTCTCAGGGCTATTACGGCGGTACAGCGGGGTTGGCAGCGGCCCTGGGACCCCGGCTTAATAATGCCACGGTCGTGGTACACACTATTTGTAACGACGTGATGGGCACCTTCGGCGGGGTGCTCGCCATTATGGGTGTAGTAGTTCTTCCGATCACCTCCGGGGACACGGCATTTCGCGTGGCGCGCTTGATTTTAGCCGATTATTTCAAGTTGCCGCAGACCAAGATTCGGAACCGCTATCTTTTGGCCTTACCGCTGTTTTCCATCTCGCTTGTGCTCAACGTGGTTCCGTTTGGAATCATCTGGCGCTATTTTGGCTGGGCCAATCAGACGCTAGCAGCGATTACCTTGTGGGCCGGAGCGGCGTTTTTATCACGGCGCGGTAAAGCATGGTGGCTTGCCGCTTTACCCGCTACTTTCATGACGGTAATGACAGTCACGTATGTCCTCGTCGAAAGCAAAGAAAACGGTTGCGTCGGCCTCGATTACACGCTCGGAACCGTCTTGGGGCTGATAGCGGGCGCCACGGCTTTGGTAGTTTTTCTCTGGCTTCGAACCAAACTGCCTCCCGACGAAAGCGAACCCGCTCTACAACCGCGTCCCACTGAAGCCGAACGAGCCAGCGACGGCATCGCGTCTTAGCACACCCTAAGCGAGGTCGGAAAAAAGCGAGTACGCCCTTAGGGCTCGCGCAAAAATAATTTCACATTTTTACGCCCGGATTGGGATGGAGCGACGCCGCTAATCGGGCCGGGCGCTCCGGTCAGGCGTTCTTTGCCTGGAAAAGGTGCACGTCGCGCTGCGGGAAAGGAATAGACACCTTCTCAGCGTCGAAACGCTTCTTGACGGCTTCTTGCATATCGAAAAAAACCCCCCAGTAGTCGGAGGCCTTAACCCAGGGGCGGACCACGAAGTTGACGCTGCTATCGGCCAGCTCGCTGACGGCGACCTGCGGTGCCGGGTCCTTTAGGCAACGCGCGTCGGCCTCGATGAGCTGCATTAAAATGCCTTTGGTTTTCTCTATGTCGTCCCGGTAACTAATGCCGAAAACCATATCGCATCGGCGCGTTTCGTAGGCGTTGAAATTAGTGATCTGGCCTCCCATTATCTGCGAGTTGGGAACGATAATGCCCTTGTTGTCGGGAGAATGCATGTGGGTCACCAGAATGCCGATCTCGTCAACCATTCCCATCACACCGCCGGCCTCCACGAAGTCCCCCACCTTGAAGGGACGAAAAATAATGATGAGCACCCCGCTGGCGAAGTTGGAAAGGGATCCCTGCAACGCGAGACCCACGGCCAAACCCGCGGCACCGAGGACGGCCACGAAAGAGGTGGTCTGTATTCCGAGCTGTGAGATGGCCGTGATGACAACCGCCACGATGAGCAGGTAGAAGGCGATATTAGAGAGAAAACCGACGAGAACGGGATCGACTTTTGCGCGCTCCATCCCGCGCCGGCAGAGCTTCCGTACCAACCCGGCGATCCATTTACCCACGATAAGAATTACCAGCGCAAAGACGATCCGCAGTCCGTAATCCGTAATATATCCCATGATCGAGTCTATCTGTTCATTTGATAATTGCATATCTGTATCCCTTCTATTATTCGCTGCCCCTAACGGGAAACCCGGCACACGATCCGTTCATGCGCCGAGCGAGTACCCGTAATTCGTAAAGTTTCTATACGCCGAAAAGATCCTAGAACGCCGTGCGGCGCTCATTAGTCGCCGCAATCCGGTAAGATCGTATCACGGAATTTACTCGATCGTAAAGAAATCCTAGAATGCCGCGCGTCGCGCGTTCGTCGCCGCAAGCTGCGTTTAGATCCGAGAAATGACAGTACACGGCGATTCGCCGCTATTTTATAATAAGCTACGGATTCTACCCCGCGATATAAGAGCTTCATCCTTTGAAAGATCGTTGAAACCGAGATTTTCCGTATTATCAGATATAGTCCTTGTTGACCATCATCCTGAAGGGCGCGATTAATATGTCAACAACGAACCGATCGATGAGGTTATACCTATAGGAATTTCAAAAGGAATCGCCGAGCTTGAATAGAAACGGAAGAGCTTATTGAATTATGTAGTAAAGTCGCAGGAAATCGCATAAAGGCGCGCTTTTTAGCCTCGTAGTCGTTTGGCCGCGGGACAAAAATCTCCGGTTACCCTTAACGTTGCAAAAAATCCGTCGGCGTAAAGCGCTTCGCTCGCGAAAAATAGCGCGAACTAAGGGCGTGCTCACTTTTTTTTACCTCACTTAGGGTGCACTAAGCTGCGGTCAAAAAAAAAGTTCCGCGCGCCCTCATTTCATCGCTTTTTTCGCGTTTCCGCTCGACGTTTTTTGCAACGTTAAGGTTGACTATCTTGTTTCCAATACGATGCCGGATTAGCGAATTAAACTTCGGCTTCGATTTGATCTTTTAATATTTACTATCGGAATTTTTTTTCAGCGCCTTTTTTGAGCCGCCGAATCGCTGATAAGTCGGGTTTAATGGACCAGAACCCGTCTTATAAATGCCTCCGCTCGTCTTTCGGGAGGATTTATAAGACGGGCTCTAATACGCGTTGCCTTTTGAAAACCAGTCGTGTTTCTGATAGAGTGTTTTTTAACAATTTTACTCGGTATTTTTATATACATATCCATTTTATTTTGTCGTCATGGTGGTGAATATTCGATCGACGCCGAAGCGCTTGGCGAGTAGATATCATTATTGAACAATAATAGTATTATCGCGCACTCGAGTGATATTTTACCGTGTTGTTGTGAGGAGGTACCCATGTATCGCGCTAAAAAACTCTTATTAATCGTGATGGTCGTGTCACTATGGTCGTGTAGCGACAGCTCCGGATCGACGCAACCCGACACGAGTCAGTACCCCGCGGGAGATTCCGCTGCCGTTAATCCACTTACGGGCGGTAATGCCGCAACCGGTGGTGCCGGAACACAAACAACCGGAGGGTCAGTCGCACCGCTAGCCGACAGCGGTGTATCTGACGGTCAAACAACGGACGGCACACGACCTCCAACAGGCACGGGCGGCGTACCCGGCAACGAGGCCGGTGTGAATCTCGACTCGGCGGTTCAACCCGATGCAATTGCAAGCGGCGACTCAACGGTTCAGGACAGCCAAGCCACTGAGCCCTGCGAAATAGACCTGGAACCAAAGCCCGGCGATAACGAATGCACCGCGCCGCTAAAGCCCGGCGATGACCGACGGTGCGATTTCACCTATAATGGAGCGCCGCGCGATTTCTATATATACGCTCCCACCAGCTATAACCCCTGCGTGCCGGCCTCGTTAATCGTCGACTGCCATGGAATGAGCGAGTCCGCGGAAGTTCACATCGGACAGCAATCGTTCTCCGGGGGCCCCTTGGGTTACGGTTCGTCCTGGCGCGCGGCGGTGTACGGTGAAAATGCCATCGTCGTTACACCTCAGGGCGTGGGTAACGCGTGGAATGCCGTGAGCGATGTTGGATTTCTCAACGAAGTCGCCACCATGGTCGAACAAATCGCCAACGTCGATAAGGAAAGGGTGTACATCACCGGTATCTCGATGGGGGGAATGATTACCTACGCGACCGGTTGCGCGGACACCGATCGCTGGCGCGGCTTGGTGGGAGTCGCGGCACTGAATTCCGGAAGCGCGAGCTGCGCACGCGTCGCCCGGCCCGTGCCCTTTTTGGCATTTCACGCCGTGGGAGATCAGTTAACCAACTACCAGACCGACCGCCAACTCGCGGAGCACGTCGCGGGTCTGAACAACTGCCAGAACGGTCCGTACGAGTCTAAGGTATTCGGCGGGCCCAACAGCGGCCCGGATCCGGTCTGTTTCGAAGTGCCGCCCACGCAGAGGATAAATGCGCCTGACCCTAGCAACCTTCCGCTTATCCCCTGTCCGACCGATAGACCCGAAAGCACATGCGTGACTTGGGATCAGTGCGACGAGGGCGTTGAGGTGATGTTCTGCACGGTCAACGCGGACACGCAGACGTTGGGCGGTCACATCCTGTATACCAATGACACCGGACTAAGCCTCGGGGCGGCAGGCTGGGCTTTCCTCAAGAAGTTCCAGAAGTAGACCCTAACGGTGCAAAAGATCCGTCGGCGTCACTTGCCTCGCTCGCGGAAAATAGCGAGAACCACGGGCGCGCGCTTTTTTTAACTCTCCGCAAAATCAGAAATAATATGAAGCGGCAACCAGACATTCACGCCGCGAGTGCAGGTCTCGTTAACCATAGATATAATAAGTAGACGGTTTATGAATACGTTTTTAAGGCCACGAGCAAAAGGGGAAAACTGCTTCACAAACCATTCCGGGCGGGCAAGACGCGTTACCGCAGGTTAGTACGCATCCGATACCCGAGCACGTACTCCGCACGCTACTACTCCAATAATAGGGCGCCGGGCATTCGCTGTCTACCTGGCAAGGTTTCGTACATGAATTAAAGGGAAGCGGTAAACATGTGAGCGTGCCCGGACAATCGCCATCGTTCTCACAATAGCCGTATAATGCTCTTTTACATTCGGTTGTACAAAGATCGTCATCCGTAGGGTTCCCATCGTCGCATTCTTCCCCGGTATCTATAGTGCCGTTTCCGCAATACTTTTTACACGCGCCCGCTGAGCAGTACATACCGGTGGGACATGGAGCGTTTTCGTCGGTTTGTCCGTCGCAGTCGTCGTCTTTACCGTTGCATGTCTCGGTCTTGCTCTTTTTCTCTCCTATACAAGGACCCCACTGACCATCCATGGTACACGTTTTTGTCCCGTACTCGCACTCTCCAATATTAGTATCTCCGCAGTCTTCGGTATCCCCTTCAATACAAATACAGCCTTCGTTCGCGTAGTTGTCACAGTTTTCGTCAACACCGGCCTTATCACAGAGTTCTTTCGGTCCGGGATCCACGTTTCCAACACAATCGCCCCACGCTCCATTAGTACACGTCTGAGTGCCTAACTCGCAAGGTCCGTCATCGGTAACACCACACGGAAGCGTTTCGCCGTCTGAACAAGTACAGCCTTCATTGCTTATACCGTCGCAATCTTCGTCCTTACCCTCGGTATCGCAGATTTCCGTCCGCGGAAGCACCGCGCCGACGCAATTCGACCACTGACCAGCCTCGCAGGTTTGCACGCCTTCCTCGCAGTTGCCTGTCTGAGAACCGCAGGCTCGAGGCTCTAATTCGTCGGTTTCTCCGTCACAGTCATTGTCGAGTCCGTCACATTCCTCCGTATTGTCGATATAACAGTTTGCGCAATTGTCATTACAATCGCCGGCCTGTTCGACATAATCCGCTATTTGTTCGCAAGATTTGAGAACCACATTCGGGTTCCCTCGGCCGTCACCATCTTGATCCGCATAGAGCGTTAAAGCCTCGCAGGCGGCATCATCCGTTGACAGCGACCCGTCATAACCACCGGCGTTATCACCGCCGGCGTCGTCCTTTGGCGGCGTACCTTCACGACCGCCCGCATCGTCCGTTGCCGGTGTGTTTTTAGTAATCGTATCAGCGGACGCATCTGAATCCTTTTCCGAGGAGTCGCGATCATGCTTGAGTGGGGTGCACCCCTCGACAACTATGAATCCAAAAACCAGATATATCATTTTTGGTATCATTCTAAGATAATCCTGGCTTTGTAAACATACGATTAGGTCTGCTAACAGGCCACCCTCGGAAAGCAGACCCCGTGGTCGCAACTACGGCCGCCTTTGATGAGCGCCTACTATGGAAGATCCTTCTGGTCGTACTGGAAATCCGCGTCCTGCCCGCATAGGCCGCAGTTGTCGCCTACAAAGAGCTCGCGGGCCGTGGTGTCACCGCTAAGTATGTATTGCCACCATCCGACCGCCGCCGGCGCCACGCGTTCGGGCTGCCTCATAAGCGTTAGGTGACCGCTAAAATTACCGGTCCGCGGTATTTTATGAAAAAACATATAAGCCCCCGGTACTCTCGAGGTGGCCAGCGCCGAGGCCATTTGCATCGCGTTCTGACCCGAAATGTCCATTTCTCCCGACATAGCCAGGAAAGTCTTGGAGGCCGAGCTATTCATATTGAATAGAATTACCGCCTTGATTCTGTCGTCGGCGCCCGCGACGACCGTGGCGGTACAGCCCTGCGAATGGCCCATCGCCCCGACTTTCGCGGTATCGAGTCGCTGATAGTAAGGGCTGCTTGGATCGTCATTAGCGGCAAATGCGAAATTGAGCGAGTAGATCATCGCGTTGTTAAACCCGACATAGCGAGAATTGGCCGCGAATACAAAGTATCCATAAGAGGCAATGTATCGGAGCAGCGCTCCGTAGCCCTCGGGCTTCGCGCAGGTGCCGTTACCCCAGATCAAAACCGGATATTTTTCGCCGTCTTTCATACAGGCCGGCCGGTACACGGTGTGGAGTCTCAAATTAACTCCGGTCGAATTCATGAGGTCAGCGTTTAGCGCGGGGGGCTCCATGAAAGTGGTATTGGCAAAAACTAAACACGCCGCATCGTTATCATTTAAGGCAATCGCAACCTCGAAGCCTATACCCACGTTTGGTTCCATGATGGCACCGTATGGACCGAGCTCGAGTGTTATTCCGTCCTTGACCTGCGTGTCGAAAGCCGTGGCCGTGGGAACGATAAAGGCGTTGCACGCGTCGGTACTTCTCGTTTTACAGGTCGTGAGGCTGCTGAGACACGCGGGGTCTTGAGGACCTATGGTACCTCCGTCGCCACCGGTGCCCGAAGCGCCGGTACCGCTCGCGCCACCAGTGCCCGAAGTACCGGTACCGCCCGTGCCGCCCGTGCCGGTGCCTGCCATACCCGCGGAGCCGGCAACACCGCCGGCGCCCGATGAGCCGGCGATTCCGCCGGTTCCTGCTCCGGCTTGGCCGCCTTGACCAGCCGTTTGGCCGCCGCTACCGCCGACCGGGGTGACCTCCTCTTTGCCACCCATCTCGAGACCGTTCGCGCAGTTATCTTGCATGACCTTGTAGACCAAATTCGCGATGATTTCCGAGCCTTCTGCGTTGGGATTGATGCCGTCCAGAATTAAGTACTGGCCGGAATTATCGCCGCCGAAATCATCTCTCGTATCGATAAACGTGCAGTCGAGTTTCGTGCGGCTCTCGCAAGCCTTCTGGGCTATTGGAATAGCATAATCATCTAATACATTCAGGAACTGGGGCATATAAATGATGTGGGGGTAGTAGAAGAAGATGATTTCCTTGACGCCTGCTGTTTCGGCCTCTTCGAAAATTCGGGAAAGTACGCTCAGCGCTTTATCCACATCGCTTTTGCAGGTCTCATTGGAAAGCCCGCTGATAAGACAGTTCGTATTGAGTATCGCGTCGTTGCCACCTCCGGTCATGATAAGGGTCTCGGTCGGGCCCTCGGAGTACGCTTTTTGCGCCTGTTGTCGAACAGCCTCGATCAACGTCCCGCCTTCGGAATAGTCTCGGTAGGTCTGACCCGAATACTGCGTCAGTAAGCTGGGAATTTTCCTGCTCAGCGCTATGTATCCGTCTCCGATTAAGGCGACGGTGCTGCCATCGCCGGTGCATCGCGCGGGAATTGGGCCTTTAGTCGCCGCACCGGCCGTTCCGCCCGCGCCGCCGACCGGTTCGCTCGCGCCGCCGACCGGTTCGCTCGCGCCGCCGGCCGGTTCGCTCGCGCCGCCGACCGTTCCGCCCGCGCCGCTAGACATTGAGCCCGCGTCGAAGGCGTTGTCCTCATTGCTGCTGCAAGCAAACAGACACGCGCAAAGCAATAATGTCAACAGAAGCTTTCCAATGACTTTCTTCATAGTAATTCCGTCCTCTCTTACCAATGCTTTAAAATATAAATATTCTTCATTTTCTATTTTTTCGGCGGTTTTGGCTGGAGCATGGTGAGATCCTTGATCTTTTCCATGGTGTCGTCAAGCTTGAATCGTGATGATGAGTGTCCTGCTACCGCTCATTCGTTTTTTCATTTTCCCGTCTTTTAAACTATTTAGAATCGACGAGAAACATCTGCTTTTTTTAGGATAGAATCCTTTAGAGCGTGTTTAATAAGGTCCGACCGAGTATTTCGGAGCGCGACGGTCCAAGATGCAAGGAGCCGCGACGAAGGACTAGCAGCGC
>JAFGIB010000425.1 GCA_016929805.1 Deltaproteobacteria bacterium
CGAGGATGGTACTTGCTGTACCTGACGAGCCGGCCCGAGGACGAAAGCCGGTTTTACGGGATGAATTGGCCGTCGTCGTAGCCAAACCGCAAGACCCCCCTGAACGGTTACCAAAGCGCGATGAAGCCGAATGCGCCGTCTCGGCGATAGGTTTACCTTAACGTTGTAAAAAACGTCGAGCGGAAACGCGAAAAAAGCGATGAAATAAGGGAGCGCGGAACTTTTTTGGGGCCGCAGCTTAGTGCACCCTAAGTGAGGTCCAAAAAAAGTGAGCACACCCTTAGTTCGCGTTGTTTTTCGCGAGCGAAGCGCTTTACGCCGACGGATTTTTTGCAACGTTAAGGTTTAGTCATTTATCGAGGATACGAACGCCGGTCTCGGGTTGAAGCAGATTTTTCAGATGACGACGCGGAAGTCTTTCACCGCAGAGAAACAAATACTCTTTGTTTTTAAGATGGCTAATTCTCCCGACCTTAATCCCTTTGGGATTATAGATGCCGATCTGCGCACCAACATAGCGTTTATAGTCTATTTCAAAAACCACAACTTCGCCGAGGCCGCTTAACATCCCGTGCAACACGGATTTATCCAGGTATCCCTCGTTATTAAAGGAGACCAGTAGACAGCTCGCGCGCAAAGCCGCAAGCAACAAATGGAAAGTCTCTTTGAATCGCACCTTGGAATTGAAGTCGCTGCGACGGTTACGGCAGTCAACTCGCTTTTTGGCCACGCCGTATACCTCCGGCTTGTCCCACAGAACCAGCGACTCCCAGATGTGATAATTGCCGAGATATGAATGTTGATTGTATGGCGGGTCGACATAGGCGAGATCAACCGAAAACCGCTCGGCCGCCTCTCGGGCGTCAAGCTGATAGGCTTTCCCGGGCCCGCGAGCCGCTTGCGGCAATAGGTTCGGCAACCGCAGCTCGAGGTCATTGCTCGCGCGCGGCGCCCATTGCTTGAGGTAAGCCATCTGCAAACCGGTGGTGGAATCCACGCGGTCCGCGGCTTCCATCAGCGAGGTGAGCACGACCGCCTTTAGATTCGGCTCGAGACCTTTTTTCTCGATCGCTTCTCGAATCGCGTCGATCCGTTCGCCGTTCTTCTGCTTAAAATAGCGCGCTTGGTTACAAAAGGTCTCGGTAAAATAACCGGCTTTTCCCGGCAGGCGATTGAATTCCCCGATGAGTTTTACGGCGCCGCGTTCCTCTTTTTCGCGGTCTGCTTGAACGTAACACGTGGCAAGGGTGGCCGCGTAGGCGTTGTGGTCGTTGGCGATCACCGCGAATCCCTCTCGTTTCAGCGCGTGCCCCACGCGCGCCGTTCCCGAAAAAGGGTCTAGTACCGACCGCACGTCCGTCAGCGCCGTCGTTATTTTTACTATCAACGGTACGATCTCGCGTTTTGATCCGATATATTTTATCACGAAAGGTGTATCCCTAAGACGAATGAGGATCGACGAGCGTTACCCTGCTTGTTGTCGGGCCGACTCGTCCGGCCGTTTTAGGCGCAACACCTTTTACAAGCAAGACAAATGGCTTTATCGATTCCCCTCAAAACCAACGGTCCGATTCGGCGCGGGATGGCCCGAGTTGTCAGCGGGATGAATCCCGGCGATAAGAGCCGGTAGCGGTCGCTATCAGCCGGCGCCGTCGCGTTATCGGATTCTTTTACCAAAGAAACGCGGAAAAAAATAGGCGGCGCCGCCGACCGTTCTATCAATCCTCCCCGGCAGGCGCGCGCCGCTGTGGTCGAGGCCACTTTGTCCGGTTAACTATTCCGAGGCTCCGCCGTCCTCCGCGCCGCTGTCAGCCGGCTGATCGCCCATGCTGCCGCCCGCACCGCCAACGCCGATTTCCGCTCCCGTTCCCGCGGTTGGGGGCGCGGTATCAGTCATCATGCCGGCAGAACCAACACTACCTCCCGTGCCGACTGATATCGGGGTACCGCCGATACCTCCTCTTGAGACGACACCCCAACCCGGTTCAATCGAGTCGTAGCCGTAGCAATAGCTGGTCTCGTTCGGTATAGGCAGAGAGATTTGCCCGACCGGCTCGACCAAATCCGTAAGCGCGTGCACGGTGACTCCGGCATGGCTGATGGCGTAGACGAAGTCATCCATGAAAACCCCTCGCCTCACGTCCGGCTGCGAGCACTGCCAGTAATAGTTCTCGTGCACGATACCCTCGTAGTCGTCGTAGTAGGACTCCTTGGCCAAACAGCCGTTCTGCTCCATCAGTGCCGTGTGGTTGACCGATCCGAGCTGAGTAAAACCGGTATCGATAGAGACCTTAAAGACCTCCAAGCTGCTCCTCGGCATCGACTGATAATATGATCCCGTCCGATCGTCGTAGTACTCTCCGCCGTAATTCACGAAGGGGAAAGCCAGAAGTTGCCGCTCCGCCCAATAGGTAAAGGCTTTGTGGTCGGTATTCGCCGTGGAGTAGCCGTCCGGCGAATAGGTATGGTGATGGGTCTGTTTCGGTTGCGTCGGCTTTGAGACATCAAAAATCTGCAGTAACAGCCCGATGTCCGAACCCCACTCGTTCGTGTTGCGGCCGATGGTCAACAGGTGGTCTTTATCCAGCGGATGCATGTAGTCGCTGAATCCCGGAATCACGGCTTCGCCCAATACCTCCGGGTTCTCCGGGTCCGAAAGATCGAGCACGATCAGCGGATCTTGCTGCCGAAAGGTTACGACGTAAGCCTTATCGCCGATAAATCGGGTGGAGAATATCCTTTCGTCCCGATGACCCAAGGCCTCGCTCTTACCGAGCTGCTTCAGCTCATCGCCGTCGGCTTGCAGGGTAAAGACGCGATTATCGAACCGGCTTTCTTCGTTCCAGCTCTCCCTCGTGGTGGCGAGACGTACGACTCCGGCCTCGTCATCCACGTCCATCGAGAATTGGTTCAAAATATGGCCCGGCACAAAACCCGAGGCCGTGTAGTTGGTTCGATCGGCGGTCAGCTCAAAGCTGTGTAGCGCGGTTCGCTCTCCGTCGTCGCCGCTTAGTCTGTTTGCATACCATTGTTGATGCGCCAACAGCATGGTTTGCGCGCTCGCGTAGACTTCTGAAACGCTACCCAGAATCGAGGCGCCCGACAGCGGACCGCCGGTTTCGGTGATGTCCAGCATCACGATGTTGGTCAAGCCGTAATCGGTCATGCCCGGTGAGGGCGCGTAATAGTCGCTGCAACGCCGTTCCACGTCCACGATCTTCCCGTCGATCCGTTCCTTTTCCAGCGGCAGCCAATCGGAAAGCTCGGTCGACTGGATGCTCTCGATGACACGGTCGCGCCAGGTATCGATCTGCTCGTCTACCTTTTCCTGGTCGAACGGCCGACCCCAGGCATCCCAAAACTCGATATTCGGCATAAACAACCCCGGCGCCTTGAAACCGCCTTGAACCACGGTTCTCGCCATCGAATCGTGCAACCTCGCCGATTGGTAACTGCCTTCGATGTAAAGCTCGCGCACGACCTTGGGCGCGTCTGCGGTTACATCGAGAAGCGAGATCTTGGTGAATTCCGGCCCGCCGCCGCAATAATATTCGGGACCATCGTAGTAGTAGCCCTCTTTGTAATTACCGCTTTTACCAAGCGAACCGAGCTCGCCGTTGTCGTAAACCCGCGAGTAGACCACGGCTCGGCCGTCGCGGACGAACATCTCCACGGGGTAGCCCTCGATGCTGAGGTCTGGTCCTATAGATAACTCCTCGGGCGGCCACGCGTCGAGAACGAATAGCTGGTTTCCGTGAAGTAGATAAATCGTCTCGCCGTCGACCTTCACGATATCAGCCTCGTCCACGTTTTCGACCTGTACGTTGGTGTCGGAATGGCCGCTCGGTCCCGAGCTTGCAGAATCGCCCGTCGATTCCTCGTCTCCGTTTAAGGTCATCCCCGACGGGGCGCTGGAGGAGTCTTGGCGGCTTGTTGTTCCGGACATCGCTCCGCCCGCTCCGCCCATTCCGTCAATTGCGGGGGCGATACCCTGGCTCTCGCCGCTCCAAGCCTCGGGCTCTTCTGAAACCCCCGGGTCAAAGGGAGCGGACCCTATCGTCGCGCCGCCGGACATTCCACCGGCTCCGGAATTCTTATCGTAATGGTTCTGTTGCTCCTCGGCGTATACTCGCTGCTGTTCCGCCATGGCGGTGATCTTAGCCACCGCGTCGTCTTGAATCTTCGTCAGTAGATCCTCGCAACTGTCGGCTTTTTTAAGTTGGGCGACGATCGCCGCGGTTTTCCCGGGCCTATCGCCCGGCTCGGATTGCTCGCTGCTTTCGGTACAACCCCAAAGCGCCGCAACCGCCAGAGAAGCAGAAAATAAAATGGTCATATTCTTGAGTGGATATTTCACGCTCGTCTCTCCTTTTTCGACGGGCCCGTTCATAGGGCCTCGTACACTCTCTCTGAGAGTACAAATAGCGTGCCAATAAAAAAAGGCGTAATTCTAATAGTTTTCAAGAAATTAACACAGAATCTCTCTTCCGATCCTCGAATCGACTGGCACACTCTGGCACAAACGCGCGACCCGGTTGTCATAGAGAAAAAAAACGGCTGAACGCTGGTTATCGTGGCCTGCGAACGCCGAACGCGTCACCATATCGTTGCTCCTTTCGAACCGGGTCAACGGTTCAGGGGGGTTACTGCTGTTTGGCTACGACGTCGGCCGATTCATCCCGTAAAACCGGCTTTCGTCCTCAAGCCGGCTCTTCAGGTACAGCAAGTACCATCGTCGCCGGCCCCGCGGGCGCGCTCGGTTTTACGGGCGAATTGGCCGCCGACTCGTTTGACCCCTGAACGCTTACGAACCGGGTGCCGCGATGTTGGTGAGAGAACGCTCGGCAAAAACCATTTTGTCAAAATCGAAGGTATTCGACTATGTGATCAATCCGTATACAGGGTGTGCTCACGGATGTAGCTATTGCTATGCCCGTTTTATGAAGAAGTTTTCCGGGCATAAGGAAGCGTGGGGCTCGTTTGTCGACGTCAAGATCAACGCCTCTGACTTGCTGCAAAAAGAGATAAAAAAGAAGAAACCGGGCCGGGTCTGGATAAGCGGCGTATGCGATCCGTACCAACCGCTGGAAGCGAGGTATCGACTTACCCGAAGCTGTCTACGCGTTGTAATCGAAAACCGCTGGCCGATCACGATCCAAACGCGGTCCGCTCTTGTTTCGCGCGACGTCGATATACTTAAAGGCGCTGAAAAGCTAGAGCTCGGGTTGTCGATCACCACTGCCGACGACGACATCAGGCGCCTGTTTGAGCCGCGCGCTCCCTCCATCCCGGACAGAATCCGGGTGTTGGAACAAATACATCAAGCGGGGATCCGAACTTACGCCATGATCGCTCCCTTGCTTCCCGGAGCGGAAAAGCTGCCGGCCGCGCTCGCGGGTAAGGTCGATTACATCCTGGTCGATCGTATGAATTATGGCTATGGCGATTGGGTATATCGAAAATATCGGTTAGATTACGCGCGTAGCGACGAATTCTTCGCGCGCTCGAGTCGCGAGATAGCCTCCGCGTGTCAAGAGCGAGGTATCGCGTGTCGCGTGTTTTTTTAATGAGTACGAATTTTTGGAGATCCTTATGCCTTCTATCAACCCGGAAAAAGAGGCTTTGAAAGCCCTCGATGAAATTACGGACGACGGCCCGGTCATCATGCTCAATATGTTGCGATTCCGCGACCACGCGCGTTATCCCAAAGGCAGCGACTACCCTCCCTGTTCCGGCCGCGAGGCGTACCGTCGCTACGGGGTAGAGGCGATACGTCACGTGCACGCGGTGGGAGGCAAAAACCTCTGGTGGGGCGCGGTTCAGCTCGCGCTAGTCGGACCGGAGGACGAAGAGTGGGACGAGGTGCTTTTGGTGCAATATCCCTCGCGCGCCGCTTTTTTACGCATGGCCTCGGATCCGGATTACCTCGCGTGCTCCGTGCACCGAACCGCCGCGCTCTCCGACTCGCGACTCATCGCGATGCGCGAGATTGTGATCGGCCGTCCGTCGAGGTGAGATAGAAGGTCACAGGTGACCGAGCGATTGCGCGAGAGCAGGGTTGCGCCGACGGTTTTTTTACAGCGTCGTCGTCTACTTTCGGCTGTTTCTTTGATACACTTAGAAAACAGGTGATCGATGAGCATAAGACTTCGGGCGGGGATTATAAATTTGTTTTTTATATTATGCGCGGCGGCGGGTTGCGGCTCGGAGGATAAGACATCGCCCGGAGGCGAAGAGACCGCGGGGCGCTCGAATAACGGCGACGCCGGTCAAGGTGGAAGCGTTGACGTGGCAAACCCGCTCACCGACCCGGATCAAGGGCCCCCCGCGGGAAATCCCGAGGGAGAATGCGAAATTCCGTCTGAGGCCGGGCTCGAGGAGATATCGCGTCCCGGTGCCGTGGTCGGAAGCGGAACAGCGGAAAGCTGTACGGCCGAACGCTTCATCGATGCGGTCGCTCGTGGCGGAGTGATCACGTTCAATTGCGGTTCCGAGCCCGTGACCATAACGCTCGACCGGCCGGCGAAGGTATTTAACGACAAGGGTCCGGAGATCGTCATTGACGGAGAAGGATTGATAACGCTCAGCGGCGGCGGCTCGACGCGCATTCTTTACATGAATACCTGCGACCCCGACCTGGTCTGGACCACGGATCACTGCCAGGACCAGGACCATCCGCGCTTGACGCTTCAAAACCTAACTTTTATAGACGGCAACTCGAAAGCCGAGGCGAAATACGACGGCGGCGGCGCGGTTTGGGTCCGCGGCGGTCGTCTAAAAATAATTAATTGCCGCTTTTTTAACAATGTCTGCGCCGATACCGGTCCTGACGTGGGCGGCGCGGCCGTGCGCGTCTTCAACCAGCATCAGGGAAAGCCGGTATACGTGGTCAACTCGACTTTCGGCGGGGCCGAGGCGCTCGGCAATAGCTGTTCTAACGGAGGCGGCATCAGCAGCATCGGCGTTTCCTGGACCATTATCAACACTCTTTTTTCCTATAATCAAGCGGTCGGAAATGGAGCCAATCCCGCCCGAGCGGGCACGCCGGGAGGCGGAAG
>JAFGIB010000426.1 GCA_016929805.1 Deltaproteobacteria bacterium
CCGTTGTCGTCTGATAAGCGCGGGACAAGCCCGCGCGCTACAGCGTTTTCATGTTCGTCGACTAATTTTGGTTAATGCCTATGGGAGACGGGGGTCGGCGGCCGAGGCGGCGATTCGGCGGGTTTGCACTACAGCGGACTGCTTGCTAAAGAGAAAGGCTTTTAGAAACGGCGATCGGTAACTTATAACAAGCACGATTTACCTCTCAACCGCGCGAGAAGCTCGCTGATGAAGCGCTACTTTTTACAGACTTTCGGCTGTCAGATGAACGTTCACGATTCGCGTCGTATCGTGGAAGCGCTCGACGATTACGGGTATCAAGCGACACACGATGCGGGCACAGCCGACCTGATCATCTTCAACACTTGTAGTGTCAGAGACAAGGCCGAGCACAAACTAGTCAGCGCGGTGGGGGCGCTTAGATCGCTTAAGAAGAAACGCGCTGATCTCATCATCGCGGTCGCCGGGTGTATGGCGCAGCAGTACGGAGAGGCGCTCTTGAAAAAAATAGATTTTATCGATCTCGTGATTGGACCCGACAACATCGTCGAGCTGCCTTGCTTGGTCGCGCGAGTCAAACAAGCCGCCCGGCCGCTGGTTCGGACGGTTTTCGATCTCGACGACCCGAGTTTTCTACGGGCCAGGGCCGCGCCTCGCGGCAACCGGGTCGCGGAATACGTGACGATCATGAAAGGCTGTAACGAGCGGTGTGCGTTTTGCATCGTACCAACGACGCGCGGCTCGGAACGCTACCGACGGGCCGATGAGATCATCGACGAAATACGACAACTGGTCGAGGGCGGCATACGCGAGGTCACCTTGTTGGGACAAACGGTCAATTCCTGGTACGACCCCGATCAGAAGGAAAAGCGCGAGAAATTCGCTTTTGCCTACTTATTACGCCGAATCGCGCTTGAAGTGCCGAAACTAATCCGCTTGCGCTACACGTCGCCGCATCCCGGGTATCTGACCCCCGCGCTTATAACGGCCCACGCCGAGCTCGACCTATTGCCTTGGCACCTGCATCTTCCGGTGCAGTCGGGCTCTGATCGGATGCTCAAGCGCATGGTGCGGCGCTATAGTCGAAATAGCTATCTCGAAAAGACACAGGCGTTGCTCAAAGCGCGACCGGGGCTGACGTTTTCCACCGATTTTATCGTGGGCTTTCCGGGCGAGACCGAGGACGATTTTCAACAAACGCTCTCGTTGGTACGCGAGGTCGGCTTTGTGACGGCCTTTGCTTTCAAATACTCGCCTCGACCGAACACGCCAGCTCTCAAGCTCGGCGACCCGGTTCCGGAGTCGGTAAAAAACCAGCGCCTAGAGCGCCTGTTTGAGCTGCTCGAGGCACAGCAAAGCGCTCACAATAAGAGCCTCGTCGGAACCAAGACCCGGGTTCTTTTAGAAAAAGCGAACCTTAAAGATATAAACAGCTATTCGGGACGCAGCCATCGACACGAAATCGTTCACGTCGAGGTCCCCGCGGGAATAGATTTCAACGGCCGCCTGGTGGAGGTTATGATCGAACGAGCGAATCGACACTCTCTGATCGGGTCTCTCACGGGTAACGAAATCGCAACTCGTGCTGCTTCCAACGGCGTATTGATCTCGTCGCCCGATGAGACATCCGAGCAAACACACAACAGCGAGGCCATGGTCTGAAACCGATTTATCGTATTTTCGTAGCTTGGATTCCCACGGCGAGTTATATGGCGCTGATTTGGATTCTCTCTTCCATCTCGCTTCAGATTCCGGTGGTCGCCTCATTGCCTTTCAAGGATAAGGGAATTCATTTTATCGAATACGCGGTCTTGGGCGCCTTGAATACCTTCGCGCTCACGCGGACCTTTCCCGCTTCGAGAAAAATCTACGTCCTTTTATTAGCGATTTTTCTCACGGTTACCTGGGGCGTGCTGGACGAAATTCACCAGGCCTTTGTCCCGGGTAGGACATCGGCGTCAGATGACGTGCTCGCGGACAGCCTAGGAGCCGTTTGTGGCGCGCTGCTCTTTCTTCTAGTGTTGAACCCTAAAATCAGAAAGAGAAAGCCGTCGGCCGTCTAAGAGCCTATCCCGGTAGGCTCTAACTCTTCGGGCGATGGAGGAAGAAACGGCGAGTTACTTTTTTATCGGCATAGAACGTTCCAGCGTTAGTTGGCCGGGTAGCTCATCGGCATAGTGCTCCAACACGAGATCAATGCCCTCCCGAATATAGACCGCAACCGGTACCTTGGTGCGCTCGTGCAGCATCTTCAGTTTCTCGTTTTGTTCGGGAGTAATGTAGATAGTCGTGGAGACTTTTTTTCGGGCCATTTTTTTAGCTGTTTCGGGTTACCTACACTTACCTACTACTGAGCAAAGATGAACGTACATGCCATCATACATATTGTCAAAAAGCGGGATAAACAGCAGCAATTTTTAGCGTAAAGAGTGCGGAAATCGTTGCGCGTCAGCACCTGGAAGAAACCTGAATGTGAATAAAACCCTGTAATTTCAACGGGATAAGCAACTTTATAAAAAAGATGCGTCGGATTCGAGAAGGACGAGATTTTCGGATCGCCATCGCGTTTTTTCGACCATCGGACTCTCTTTTTTACGATAGAACGGCAACCGATTAAAACCGCATCCGAGGCCTCACCCGATGTCCGACAAAAAAACGAGCCGCGAAGCGCATGAACGAGTACAATCCTGGTGGTTGAAATCTCACTATCGAAAGACCGTTGGCTTGCAGTGAAGCGGATGAGACCGCTATTCTGAATAACCCAATGAGAGGATGCCTAGCGAATCGGGAGGAATAACCGAAATGATTGTTCGGATGACGAAAACGACACTTATTCTCTTTGGTTGGATCGCGACCGGCTGCGGTGGCGCCTCTGTTGAAGCCGGCGCCGAAACATTCCCCGGAACGCGCGAAGCAGAGGAAATGGAACGTAATAGTTGTAAAGGCGACCGCGAAAGCGCCGTCGACGTTAACGGCGACGGCAAACCGGATATACGCCACGTCTTTGAGGACAACAAAGAACGCTGTACCGAGTACGATATGAACTTCGACGGTCGCGTGGATATTTCGCGTTTCTTTGCTGACGACGGCAAGACCGTAACCCTTGAGCAACACGACTTTGATTTTGACGGAAAGCTCGACCAAAACGCCTACTACGAAAAAGGGGTGCTTCATCGAAAGGAACAGGACACGAATTTCAGCGGCTTAATCGACACCTGGATCTGGTGTAAGGGGTCGTATTTACAACGGGTGGAACGAGACGGTCACCATACCGGAAAGGTCAACACCTGGGAGATCTACAACCAGGGTATGCTGGTTAAAGCCTATTACGATAATAACAACGACGGCCGACCTGAACGCTGGGAAACCTATCGCGACGGACAGCTCGTCGAAATCGAATTAGACTCGGACTACGACAGCAAACCTGATAGAAGCGAAAAAATAGGTGCGATAAACACGCCGGCGGAGACCAAGCCGTTAAATTGCGATGGAAGCCCGATTCCCGAGGTAGAGGAGAAAAAAGGCTCGGACACTTCCGCGGTTACGCGGCAACAGGAAGAGGAGCAGAGCGCACCGTGGAGTCAGGATTCCCAAGAAGAGAGCTCCGAAGAAAAGAACGAAGAGCAATAATACCGGTTGAGGATTGCCGAAAACGACCACTCTCGGCGTGGCGGTAAGGAAGGCGAAGCAGATGAAAAATATAAAAACGATCTATCTTTTCGCGATAGCCACGGCGCTGGTCGGCTGTGGCAGCGCGCGGCTTGAGCTCGGTGCCGAAGGCGGAACGAACAAGCGCTCGAAATCTTTGGTTTCCGATCGTAGTTCCGGTACGGCGAGTAGGGATAATAGGTGCGATGCCTCCCAGAAGGACCGCGAAGTCAGTGAATACGACACCTCGGGAGATCAGTTAGCGGACGTTCGGAAGGTCTTTCTCCGCATCGGCGACGAGACGCAATATCGGCTTATCATGATCTGCCGCGAAGCCGATCTTAACGCAGATGGGGTGAAAGATGTGGTAAGGCAATACGACGATGAAGGGCGTCCTTTACGCGAAGAGACCGACCGGGACTTTGATGGTAAGATGGACGTCGTCTCTTTCTATCAGCACGGCGAGTTACTGAGAAAAGAGATCGATACGGATGCTAACGGCATCATCGACTACAAGATTTTTTACGAGGACAACAAACCGGTCCGCGCCGAACGCGATTTACTTAATAAGAGTACAAGCGGTATTTGGCGAGCCAATCGCTGGGAATACTACGAAGACGGCAAGATCCTCCGAATGGGGACCGATATCGACGGTGATGGTCGTGTCGACCGATGGGACCGAAATGAAAAACTCGACCAAATGGCGGAAAGCTCCGAGGAAAGTATAGAAGAATAATATAAATCTTGAATAGCGCGTATTGCGTTTCGATTAGGAGGGTCGCCGATACGCCGGTTAAATTCGCCTCGTCCTTCGTCTCTCGGCCCTGCGGGCGCGCTCGATCTTAATGGTGGATCACGCTCCGCCTTGTTTGCGGCCGAAGCGCTTGAGAATGGGACGAGGTCGCGTGCGCCGGTGTATCCTCGCGAACGTAACTGTTCAGGGGGTTACTGCTGTTTGGCTACGACGGCGGCCGATTCATCCCGTAAAACCGGCTTTCGTCCTCGGGCCGGCTCGTCAGGTACAGCAAGTACC
>JAFGIB010000427.1 GCA_016929805.1 Deltaproteobacteria bacterium
CTATCACGTCACCCGTACCGTCGTGATGAGCCTGTTCCTGCTCACCCCCAGCGAGACGGTCAATCAAGTGTTCGAGTACTGCCTTGCCTTGGCCGCCAAAAAGTACAGCGTTCTTTTGCACGCCGTCAGCGTCGAATCCAACCATTTCCACATCGACGTCACCGACACCGTGGGAAACCTTTCGGATTTCGTGCAAGAGCTCGACCGCTGCGTGGCTCGATGCCTGCTTTTATAGATTCACGAAGGCAGCGGTGTATCCGCTGCGTTCTTGATCCGCTCCATTAGCGTTCTTATACCTCGTTCAAACCCCAAAAGCATTCTCGAAGGCCGCGGTTGCTGCGCCTTTCGAGCATAGATTCGTTTGCCGACCCCTGCCCTCCGATATCTACTCCGGGAACGTGTCTTGCTCCGAGCGTTTAGGTAAGATCATTCTGTTCGGCGAATCGCAACTTCGTCGAGTCTAAAGCGTACAAGAAAGGCGGCCGGCGACTAAAATCACCGGCCGCGTACATCGTTTTCTATCTTAGTTATGCGATGGAACTGTTAGTCGCAAGTCCCGCTGTCGTTATTGCCGCTGATGGTGACGGTTCCGCCTACGTTGCCCACCCCGATGGTATCCCTGAGCCGTTCGGCCTCACAGGTTGCCAGCGCCGCGTTTTCCATGATTATCAGGTTGGTCCCCACGGAATCGACGCTGTCAAGGCCGTGAAGATTTCCGAGAATGTCATTCTGATAAATCGTCAGGTTGGCTCCAATCGTCGAGAGATTACTCAACCCGTTCAGACTCGCAAGCGCGTCGTTACCACGGATATCGAGATCACCGAAAACGCTCTGCAGACCCGCGAGTCCCGCTAGGTTATTCAACATCACATTAGTCGATACAAGAAGATTGCCTCCCACGCTTTGTAGGTCGTTTAAGCCGGATAGATCGAGCATCGTCGTGTTGCCGCTTATGGTCAGGTCTCCTCCGACGACAGCGAGAGCATCCATACCGAAAAGATCTTCGAGCTCGCCGTTATCTTCAATGATGAGATCGCCCTGAATCGACTCGAGGCTATCCAACCCATTTAGGCTGCTCAGCGCCGCATTACTATTGATACTTATGCCGCAGTTTATCTGAGTAAGGTTGTTCAGGCCGCTCAAGTCCTCGAGAATTCCGTTAGAAGAAATTTCTACACCGAATTCTTCTTCGTAATCCTCATACGAACAGGTGATGGTTTCGATACCGCTGAGACCGTTTATATTCTGGAGATTCGCGTTCCAGTATACGTAAAGTTTCGAGACGGTATTGATGCTTTCCAAACCATTCAGGGTGGTTAGCTGAGCATTGTTCTGTATTTGTATATATTCCCCTACGCTTTTCAGATTGGAAATTCCTGCGAGACTTGAGAGCCGATTGTGATTTCTTATCTCAAGGGATCCTGCTATGGACTCGAGGCTCGTCAAGCCATTCAAGCTGGTCAGATTCGCATTGTTATACAAGTACAGTCTACCATTGATACGAGCAACATTTCCCAACCCGCTCAAATCGGTTAAGGCACCGTTGCCGGAAATAGAAAGTCCGCCGACTTCGGTCAAGTTACTGAGCCCGTTCAGATTGACCAGCGACGAATTGTTGTACATGGAAAGATTTCCTGTCACTTGCTGTAGATTACTTAGACCGTCTAGGTTGATAAGAATATCCTCGGAATCAATAGATAAATCACCCGCGATCACCCGACAGTGACCTATCTTGGCGATGTCCGTCGCATCAGAAATACGGTAAGTACCTTCGTATTCCTCTTCATCGATGACGCAAAGGTGCGGATCTACCATTAAAGAGATCGAATATTCTGTTTCCGCATCGTATTCTCTTATCCTTATGAAATATTCACCAGGATCGAGTTGCGCTGCTACGATCAGGTGGCATTCTTTTGAGCCGTTGCAGTCCGAACTATCAATAGTATTATTGCTACTATCTCGTAAGTACACGGCAAAATCTATTTCATCGGAGTTTTGTGGCGTCTCGACTTCCACCATGACACCGGTGGTTTCTGCGATAGAAAATTTCATCCAGTCGTCATCACAGCCTTCGCTTACTAAATGAGTCTGAGGCTCTCCGGGTACCAAAGTTGTAGCGGAATCCGAATTGTTGTCCGGTTCGTATTGATCGTTTTCGCATTCCGAGACCGTACCACCTTCGCCGCCGGAACCACCGCTTCCGCCCGTCGGTGTAACTGGCTGGCAACAAACATAGTTTGAATTGTCGCAGGTCATATCGATGTGTACCAATCCGCCGGCCATTGTGCATATCGAGGCGGATACACAGGCATAACTACACGGCGTTTCCACGGGTACATCGACACATTCGCCATCTAAACACTCCTTTGATTCACCGCAGCTTTCGCCATCGTCCAAGTCCGGATCCGAATCGTCGCAGACGTGTTTGTCGCAAATCTCCTCGCCGTTGCACGGGTTGCCGTCGTCGCAGTCCGCATTGTCTTTACACGTATACTGGCAATCGCGGGTGCAGCCGTTATCGTCGTCGTTGTCCCCGTCGTCGCACTCCTCGCCTGAATCGACAGCACCGTTGCCGCACAGCTTTTCGCACTCGCCATCCGAGCACGCCTTCCCGGAACCGCAGCTCTCGCCATCATCCAGGTTGGGATCGGAATCGTCGCAGACGTGTTCGTCGCAAATCTCCTCGCCGTTACAAGGATTGCCGTCGTCGCAATCGCCGTCGTCATCACAACTGTACTTGCACTTTCGCGTGCAGCCGTCGTCGTCGTCGTCATTCTCGTCGTCGCACTGCTCGTCGCCTTCGACAACGCCGTTGCCGCAGACCGGCTCCCCGCCGTCCATAACGCCCGCGTCAGCTTCCGCGCCGCCGTCTATACCCACCTGCCCCTCGATGACCCGTACCACCTGAAAGTAACTCAGACTGGTCAGCTCTACCGAGGCCACGCTGTTCCGAAAAGATACCCCCTGCAGTCTCTCCCAGGGCGAGTCATCATCCGCCTGCCGTCTCATCAACGCCAGATCTTCCGTATCCGCCGCTACAAACGGCAGGTGCAGCTCCACCGGCCTGCCAAAGGTCAATCCGTGCGGCGTAAACTCATAGGTCGGCCCCACGGCTTCCGCCGTCTCCGGTAGCTCGCTAGGCATTTCCACCTGCTTGATGCCGATTTCAACCTCCTCCGTCAGCGCCTCCTCCGGTATCTTAAGGCCCAGCACATTGTTCGCGTTGACCACTTGCCCAATATCTCCACCTTCCGTTCCAACCTCCTCACTCATTTCGATATCACAGCCGACGTCTTCGTCCGTCTTTCCGTTGCAGTCGTTGTCCACTTGGTCGCATAAATCGATTTGAGCAGGATGTCGCGACGCGTCGTCGTCGTCGCAGTCGTCCTTCTTGATGGTGTGCCCCTCAAGCGGCGCGCACGAAAGCGGCGCGTCGTCGGTCTCTACGCCGTAGTTGTCGTTATCGTTGTCCAGATACCACGGTACCTCATTGGTCTCCTCATCCGTCTCATCGTCACAGTCGTTGTCCTTTCCGTCGCAAATCTCCAACTGATCCGGATGAACGGTAAAGGTCGTGTCGTCGCAGTCCGTGCCGCAGAGAAGCTTACCCTGCTCGTTGCGGTTGCAGCACTTTTCGTCAGCCGCGCCGTCGTTGTCCAGGTCTCGGAAGCCGAATGTGTCCGGATTGCAGTCCTCGTCGTGGTGTTCCTCGTCGCAAACCTCGGGATTGCCCGGAAATCGGTGCCGGTCGTTGTCATCGCAGTCGTTGCCGCCGCACGCGAGTGCATCGTGGTTATCACCGTCGATATCCGCGTTGCCCGCACAAGGCAAACACTCTCTGAGCTTCTCGTCGCAGTTCTCCTCTTTTTCACACGGACCGCTCGACGCGGGAACACAGCCCATTTCATCCGCGCCGGCTGTGCCCGGCATGCACCGCTCTTGGCCGTTACAGAATAGTCCGTCCGAGCACTCTCGGTCCTCGGTGCACTGTTTGACGGACTGTGAAGCGTCTTTCACAGCGCCCGCGTCACTGCCGCTGTCACTACCTGTCGCCGGTTCTTGGCTCTCGGATTTTTTGTCACTTCCACAGCCGTAATAAAGCAGCGCTATCGCGCAATAACTCAGAACTAGTTTAGAATACTCCATCGTTTTTCTCCCTCATTTTCTCGGTTGCCCATGCCAACCGTAGCGGAAAGCCCCGTGTAAGGCAATGCCCTAAATTGTCAACCATTTGAGTATACGTGCGTACCATAGACAACGTCACTGTGCAAAGAGAGTGCCAGGTGAAAAAAAAGAAAAAAGTCTCTCGCAGCAATCACACGGCTAACCGAACACGACGCTCGGCTCGCCCCGTACCGTCTATCTACCGTATTGCTACGGTTAGTAGAGCAATAGCGATCCACCTACGAAGCGTTCAGTGTCTAGCCGCTCGTGATAGATATAGCGAACCCGTCCTTCGGTTTGCGAGTTATAAAGAAAGGGATAGCGGACTTCCCCGGCAGATATCTCGCGATTCAATACTATGACTTCATCCGCATCCACCAATTCGCCGTCGAGCTCGGCAACTCGGCGGGCCAGAATCGCGCTTGTCCCGTTGTGAAGGCCCACCCAGGCGACGAGCCACCCGCCTGAATTGATGTCGGTGACGGTCAAACCATCTCTTTCAAATCCCGGTTCGAAAAAGCCCTTCTTGAGGTAAACAACGGTCGGTACGAGTCGCGGGTCGCTCGCGTCTCCGGTGGTGATTTCGATGATTGGATGTTGCAGACAAAAAGTCCGCGTATTGGCGGCGAAACCGAGCACCGCGAAGCGCAGGCCGCCTTGTACGCCGCCACAGCCGTATTGCCAACTGACCCCGAGTTCTATGCCCGGCTCCTGGTCGGGACAAACATCGCGGATAGGCGTATGGGCGAGCGCGATTTGATCCGCTCGCTCTCCTTCTTCTATTTCAAATAAAGGGCCTATCGAAATCGCCGCTGGGTCAACACGACTATTCAGCTCCGGTAAGGTCGGGACGAAGGTAACAACCGCGCTTCCGTTCTCGTCACTAAAACCGACGAAATAACCTCTCACCCCATCGGACCAAACATCGATAGCCGGTCTGCCCCCGCCACGGGTTTCGCCGACGATTTTCGGCTTACCGTTATCGCTGACCTGTATGATGTCTTCGTCAGTCAGCCAAAAGCCCAATAGCTGGACCGGAACGTTTCTCATATCACCGCAGTTGTCTCGCTCGACCGTGTCGCCGATCCACGCGATGAGACCCTGGGTTTGCTGGTTAGGGAAATGTTGCGATGCGATAGCGACGCGCGATGCGCCGGGATTTCCACCACTGTTGCTACAACTCGTATCCGCATCGATTTCGATTCCTTGATGGCAATTGCTCTCTTGAGGCATCTTTATCTTCGGTTCGTAGCCCTCTTTGATAAAACCCACCCGCAACTGTCCTTGCGAACATCCATCCGTATTGATAAAAGCGGCGATAAGATCGAATCTATCAGCGCTGGCCCGCGCCGTTGCGAGCTCTGAAAAATTATAGATCATATACCCGGATTGGTCGTTACCGCCCTCCCGTATGGATACAGACCTTTCGCTTTTATCTGCTTTTTCCGACAGTACGGCCAAACCGGCCTGATAGACGTCGTCATCCGCGGTTGCGAAACCGATGTCGGCCTCTCCCGGGCTCGCGCTTGCGTAAAAAACGCGGTGGGCCTTAACTTCGTTTTCAAAGAGTTCATCAGCTTCGAAGCGCTCATCGTCGTATTCGCGCGCGATTACGCCTTCATCGATGATCGAGTCGCAATCGTTATCCAGACCGTCAAAACTTTCACGCTCTTTTGGTTCGCGACGTTTGTCGTTATCGGCGCAATCGAAAATCGTTTCGTCCTCGACCTGCCCTTTGCATATCGGGTCTATCGCGCCGTCGCCGTCGGTGTCTTTAGGGGACAGAACACAGCCATAACCGTCGGGATGGCATTGGTATCGCATACAGACATCGATTGAAATGCCATGGCGCTGATTAAGGGGTTCGCAAACGGAATTATCTTTGCAATCGACGAGATCATAGTCGGTTAAACCCATTAAGCTGCACCCGGTAATCAAGGCGATAAGAGGCATTTTGTTTATAAGAGCAGAGAAAAAAGCGCGCATCAGTAAAAACCCTTGAGATAGAATGAGGCACGTCCATCGGCAAGTTGTAAGTTAAAAGATGCTCGCCGTTTTTTTTCTCCGGCTAGGGTATCATCCCAATCGGTTAGAAAAAAAAGCAGCCCGCTGCCCAGAGCCATGACACCCGTGACGGCGAAGAAAACATCGGCCTTAAGTGCGGCATCGTCGGTCTCTTCTTTGCCTTCCGGCGTGTTTTCGGAGGCATCGACCTCGTCCTCGGCTCTCTTCTTCGCGTCGTCGCTTAGAGATAGGGCTTGTACTCCGTAGTATGTTCCGATCCCGAGACCGATAACGGTAATAGCCGAGGCGGTCCAGAAGTAAGCCGGGCTCAACCCGTGAAATTCGCTGATCGCCTTTAATTTGATAGAAAGTTTTCGACTGCCGCCGGAAGCGATTTGGATTTCCCGTTTAGCGGACTCGTAACCCCGAGCCCTCAACTCGATGGTATGGCGGCCTGCGGACAAGACGATCCGAGACGGCGCCCGGCCGCGACGTGCATCGTCGACCCAGACCTCGGCTGCAACATTGACTCCTATATCGAACGTAGCGAGCTTGGCTTGCAAAGCGCGCAGGCGTTTGGCAAAGCCGGGATCGCTCTCCGCATCCTGTTGGCACAACTCCTCATAATTTTTATAGAATCGCAAGGCGCTTTCGTAGCGGAACATCTCCTGGTAGCATATCGCAACATTATAAATGATATCACACTGTATCAGATGCTCCCTATCCAGGGCCCGCGCGCGCTCGAATTCGGCTAAAGCGGAATTATAATTCTTTTCTTCGATCAGAGCCAAACCGTGTAGAAAGTGCTTTTTCGCTTGTACGGAAACGCCGGAAAAAGAATCGGTTGAATCTCTACGGGCTATGGAATCCGAATTCGCGTTGGCGGTCGGCGGCGAGCCTGTCTCGTCCTTTTCCGAGATCGCGGCATTGTCGGTGGCTACGGGAGAAATAGACTGCTTCTCTCTTTCATGGCTGTCGGCTTCTGTACTATCCAGATCGGCTTGAGCGACCGGTGATTTTGATTCCGCGGGCGGTTGCTGTGCGAGAACGGAAGAGGCGAATAGAGTAACAACGATAAAAAAGCAGATGAGAGTTTTTATAGCGGGCTCCCAAAAACCAACGAGACTAGACCGGGTGTGCCGACGAAACGCGATCGCCAGTTCCCCCGGAGGAAAAAACGCGGGAATAGCAGCTCTATTTCGAGGGTGTTTCCGAATACGAAAGCCGCGATCGCTTCCGTCCGCGCGGCTGTAACCGGATAGTTCGTTTTGTAGAGCGTACTTGGTCATGTCTTTGATCAGCGGTTGATTATGCTCTTCTTTGGTTTTGCCGGAGGAACCCTGAATTCCTCCAAAGGGTCGATTGGCTCGAACGAGGGTTTTGATGCCGGTATCGTCGCGGGCTGTGAGCCGAGTTCTTTTTCGGATTCAGTCGTGCCAAGCGGCGATTCCTTATGCTTTTCTGACGGACGATTCACCGCCGAAGGGTCGACCGCAAGATCACCCAACGGTTTCCTTCGACTATCGTTCGAGGATTCTCTAGACAATACGCGCTTTTCTTTTCGTGGGGGTTGGATTGCGACGGAAGGCTCTTCTGTTTTTTTGCTGCTCCCTCGATCGTGAGGTTCGACTAGTAAAACCGGTCCCTTACCGGATTTTACCGGTCGGATTGTCTCCGGCTCGTCGTTTTCTTTTCGAATAAACGGCTCGATATTTTCGACGGGCGAAGGCGCTGTAGCAGACTTATGTTCGACGGCCGATTTTCCGATTCGCCAAAGCAGAGCGGAAAGCGCGACTATGGCGGCCAAACCAATAGCTATTAAAGCATAGCGTCTTTCGAATTTCCTAAAGAGTGCTTTTCGTCTCGGCAAAAAGCTCGGCCGATAACCCTGTTCAAATGGTAAAATCGCTTGTCTGAACTCCCTAATATTCTGAAACCGATCCGCTGGATCGGTCGCCATGGCCTTGCGGATTACCCCGCTCACCCTGTTATCGAGGTCAGGACGTAGTTGGAGAATATCGGGCGGTTTTCCGCTTTTCTTTAGGACCAGACTGTAGATCCCTTCCTCATAGGAAAAAGGGGCGTTGCTGGTGAGCGCGTAATAGAGCGTGCAACCGATGGCATAGATGTCGGCGCGATGATCGACATCCTTGCTGTTTTTCAATTGCTCGGGCGCCATATAGGGAGGCGTGCCCATGCAGCTATTGGTCACCGTCAGATTGGGCAACGACTCGTCAAATCGCTTTTTAGCAATCCCAAAGTCAAGAATTTTCACAAAATCCGGATAATCACGACCGCTGACCAAAAATAGATTTTCGGGCTTAAGATCCCGGTGCACAATTCCCTTTTCGTGGGCAAAACCCACGGCGCTGCACGCCTGGTCGATAATCTTAACAGCCCGGGCAAGCGGCTGAGGTCCCTTTTCGTCGACTTCTCGATCAAACGCGGTGCCCTCTAGTAACTCCTGAACGATAAAGGGAGAGCCGTCTTGAAGCTCGCCGAAATCATAAATATCCACGATATGTTCATGGGTGATACTCGCGGCTAGACGCGCTTCTCGCTGGAAACGTCGCACGTAACTCTGCTGCCTCGCCAGCTCCGAATGCAGAACCTTGACCGCCACCGAGCGATTGAGATCCGGATCCCAAGCCTGATAAACAGATCCCATGCCTCCTTCTCCTAGTAGCTGCGTAATATGATATCGATTTTTGATGCGCGTACCGATCACGGCGCCTGATCCGGTCATTTGACGGCTGTCCTAAATGGAAACACTACTTCGGTCCGTTGTTCATGGTCAACCAGAACCCTTACGGATTTCTTGTAGCAACAGCAATACAAGTCGACTATATCGAGACGCCCGTATTTTCCATCGAATCGCCTTCATTGAGCCGGACCTCGGCGCATATATAGCCGGTTCTTGTAATAGAGTTTTTGCTCTGGATCCGAACGGGACAGAGGTATATTCATAACATACAGAGGAAGAGCAGATGGTGACTTCATACCGAGACCTAACGACTCTCAAGCCGTTTCAATCTGGCGTGCAAAATAAAGAAGACGAAGCCATCGGTTTAACAATTGTGCTGCATCCGGACGCCGCCAGAATCGGGGAAGTCGCCAAGCCGTTTGACATCGGCTCGACAGCGACTCGAGAGTTATGCCGGTTTGAGCCGAAATTCTCTAGACCTGGCGAAAAGAGCGTTGACCTGAACGTCGCAGCAGTAAGTCGCAGGCCCCTTGTCATGAAGGCAAACGTCGAGGGCGCGGTTACTTTGTCGAATCCGCGGGCCGTCTCCTCCGTGGTGGTTGAGGGCGAGGCCTTAAAAGAATCGATGGAAATCAGCGCCGACAGAGTCAAACGGGGTGTTGTTATTGAGTTGGGCAAATACGTGGCTTTATTACTGCATAGGGTTAACAAGAAGGACGAGGAACCCTCGGGCGACGATCTCGGCATACGGGGCGAGAGTCGCTGTGTCCAGAGGTTGCGAAAAGAGATCTTGGATATAGCTAATATAGATGATACGGTGCTCATCAGCGGAGAGACCGGCGTTGGCAAAGATCTCGTCGCCCGAGCGATTCACGCAAAAAGCAAACGCGCGGGCAGAGCGTATTTGTGCATCAATATGGGAGCGCTTCAATCGGGAATGGAGAACGCCGAGCTGTTTGGAATCGGAAAACGCGCCGCCACGGAAGTCGACGAGCGCAAGGGGTATTTCGCTTCGGCTGACGGAGGAACGCTTTTTCTCGATGAAATAGGAACGACAAAGCCGGAGCTTCAGGCCGTGCTGCTTCGCGCTATTGAAAATAAAGAGATTCAGCGCGTCGGCCATGGACCACTCAAAGTCGACGTTCGCTTGATCGCGGCCACCGACAGCGACCTAACGGCGGCGGTCGAACAGGGACGATTTCTCAAAGCGCTGTTTCACAGATTGAGTCGCTTTCATATCCGTATAGCGCCCCTGCGCGAGCGTCCTGACGACATCGCTCGTCTCTTTTTTCACTTTCTTCGGGGCGAATTACGCAAGCGCGGAAGCGATCAAAAGCTCTTCAAAGACGCGAAAGAACCCGGTTGGCTGCCGGCGAGTCTAATGTCCATGCTGCTGCGATACGCTTGGAAAGGCAACGTGCGCGAATTGCAGAATGTAGCCGCCGCGCTGGCGCTAACTAACTATAATAATGAATTTTTTCACGTCGAATCGAATATCGTTCAATTGCTCGGCTCGGATATCGTCTCGGCCGATAGCGCTCCCGAAGGGGAAACGAAATCCTTTCGTCCTAGTTACCCGCCGACTGATGACGAGGTTATTCAAGCCATGAACGAAAATGATTTCAACGCCACAAAAGCCTCTGAATCGCTACACATCTCGCGCGACTATCTTCTGAAACGGATCAGCCGCATTCCGAGTCTCCGCCGTCCGAAAGATATTACCGATCGAGAAATCATCGATTCGTACAAGCAATACAACGGTGACTTCATGGCAATGGCGAAAGCGTTGAGAATATCGGCAAGGGGGCTGAAGATACAAATCACGAACCGCGGTCTGCTGCTGGACGATCGCACTGATTGAAGATCCATGGAGCCGAACGAGGATAACCAGCGTCTAGCTCCCGGCCGGCTGTTGTCGGAGCGTTACCGAATTGTATGCTTTATCGGAAAAGGCGGGATGGGGGAAATCTATGAAGCGATGGATCTGAAGTTAAACCGGCCGGTCGCGATTAAGACCCTGCTTTATGCCAGAAACGAAAGCGAAGAGCTGGTCAGACGCCTTGATCGCGAGGCGCTCGCCGTAGCGCGCATCAACCATCCCAATATCGTGCAGATCTACGATAGCGGTGCTGATCAGAACGAATACTATCTGGCAATGGAACGGTTGTACGGTGATACCCTTAATAAACGAATCAATGACCAGCGGTTGCTCGACCCGGGATGGGTAGCCGCTATCGGGGCCCAAATCGCCGAGGCCGTGCACGCAGCGCACAAAAAAGGCGTGATCCACCGCGATCTCAAGCCAGGTAATATCTTTATCGTAACAAGCCGTGAAAGCGTAGATACGGTAAAGGTTCTCGATTTCGGTTTGGCCAAGTTGCTCGACGCCGTTCAGGTGTTAACCCGGACGGGGCAGGTCTTCGGGACGCCGACCTACATGGCTCCCGAAAGCCTACTTGAAATCAAAAATGCCAGTAGCAGGTCGGACATCTACAGTATCGGTTGCATCCTCTATGAAATGTTAACCGGTCGGCCGCCCTTTGAAGCCGGCAGCCAAGCCGAGCTTTTGCAACGCGCTATAGCTGATCAACCTGAACCGATCGAGGCATTTCGAGACGATATTCCGGAGGCCTTCGTAAAAGTGATTAAACACGCGCTGGAAAAACGGCCCGCCGATCGTCTCCCTAATGCGAATATACTGGCGCGCGCTCTGCGCGATATTTGTTTAAAATATGATCAAGACGGTAGCTCGGATTCGGCGCGATACATTCGGCCCAAACCGCCTGCGAAAAGGTCTTTAGCGGAAGTTGAGACCTTAATAGATGATAGCGTCTACGGTGTAACGCAAAAGCAGTTATTCGATCACGTTTTAACGGATCCAAAGCTCACGGCCGGCAAACAACCCGCCGTGACACGGAAGCGACATCGTGGTTTGTTTTTAGTATGCGGAATTATTCTGCTTGTGATTTTTCTTCTCGCGGTCTTTCTGTTTTCACTTTTGCTTTAAGCGACCCGTCTTTTGAAGAAGTCATGTAACCGTCCCGGAAGTCTGTTGCAAGCCGCCCGGACTATTCCCTGAGGTGATGACAATTATAACCGTATGGATTCTTTATCAGGTAGTTTTGGTGATACTCCTCGGCCGGATAAAATCTCGACGCCGCAACGACTTCGGTAACCACGGGCGCTTCCCACCGGTGGGAGAGGTCGACGCGTTCCTTGACCCGCTCGGCGCTCTCTTTTTGTTTCGGGCTTGTATAGAATATCGCCGAGCGATACTGAGTTCCCACGTCATTTTCTTCGCGATTGAGCGTGGTCGGATCATGCATGCGGAATAAATAGTCGAGAAATTTTTCGTAGCTCAGTATTATTGGGTCAAATACCACTTGCACGGCTTCCGCGTGTCCTGTCCGGCCGGTGGCAACGTCCGCGTAGGTGGGATTTACTAGCTGTCCACTGGTATAACCGACCTCGGTATCCAATACCCCTTCGATGTTTCTGATAATGTTTTCCATTCCCCAAAAACAGCCGTCCGCTAAAATCGCCACCTCGGCCGGAAAAGCTTGTAGTAACTATAAAAGTCTCGTGAATACCGGAAGAGTAGAATTATACTCGTGAGTACCGAATATCGAGCATCGGATGTTGCTATTACTCGGCATGTCAAAATCAGAGCCGATGCAACCCCAAACGATCCCGCGTTCAAGGACTATTTCGAGACGTGAAAGCGCTCCCGAAGCGTCAATCCAAACGCATGGTCAGGAATAGTTGCTGAAACTGGACTTGGTGACCAGAAAAAACCGACAGACATGTAGACCGGGTACTGGCCTTACAAAGGCTTGAGTGGTGTGAACGGAAACTATCACGCCCCGTTCTTAGGGGGGGCCGGCCTAGCAATGGGCCAGGCCTACCCGGCGTGCGCCAGGCATGGCGCGCAGCGCCATGACGTGGCGCTGTCAACCGGTAAGCGAAAGCGACCCGGGAAGTGACTTAGGGGTGCAAGTCCCCTGGAGGCCTTGATGACAGGAACTTCTAGCCGAACAGCAAGGATGCTCCGAGGAGGGATCTGAAGGAAGCTGCAAACAAAACCCCGGCCCCAAGGTACACGAACCGTATACGAGGCGAACAGCTTTGGGCGAGAAACCGTTGGTTTACGAAGCCCGAAGTCATCCGGAACATCTGGACGTATATGCGGCGGGCGCGGGGTGAAGGTCACGCGCCTTACCCTGGGAGATCTGCACTCACGCCTCAGGGCTAACTTCATCGCAAGATGTGGTGATGATGTGCAGAAGTCAGCAGAGGGCATACGAGGTCGGAGCAGCGGCAAAAGGCCTAAACACGTAACGCTGGACCGAAACGGAGTTCTCGATGACCAAAGTAGTCACGGAAAGTTGGGATGAGAAGCCCGAGCGGAGTCGGGATGCGGCGACCGGAAGCAGTTGTTGCCCGAGAACCGAGTGTCAAACGGTCACGGCGGACGAAGAAGCAATCGGCCCACAACGATCGCAGTTGATGCAGGAGGTACTGCGAAGAGAGAACCTATTACGAGCGCTAAAACGGGTCCCGGCGAACAAGGGTACGTCGGGGATAAATGGTATGAGTGTGAATCGACTTCCGGAATACCTGCGAGAGCACTGGCCCGAGATCACCAAGCAGCGCTTATTGGGATGGGGACTTTTAAGCCTCCAGCAGATGCAGCGAGAGTTGACTCGAGTTACGTGAACCGGCGTGTACGGAGCCGTACGCACGGTGGTGTGTGGAAGGACGGCGGGGCTAACAACCTCGCCTCCTACCCGATAGGCGTGTGGCGCAATTCGGTAGACACTTAGAATGAAGTATAATTGTCGCGAGAAGGTCCGCCTTCATTGTTGCGTGATAAATCGCCGCATTTGTGGTATCTTATGCACCATATGTGAGAATGCCATCTGACAACTGGGAGGAATATTGCCGCAATACGGGACGAATTTGAGGAATGGTTCCAAGATGGCTAGGTGCGGTTGGCAAATCATTGCATGCTTTGCGTTGTGGTTTGGTATTACTTGCGCTGGCTGTTATAACAGCCACACGACGAATGAATCGTCAGTGCAGACAGAGCAAGAACAGGATTCTGAGACAGAAGCCTATCCAAAAGAACCGGCTGCTGATAACAAAATCATATCCAGTAAATGGGATCCACTGCGAATCGAAACGCAACCCGATTCGGCAGCTATAAGTCCGGGGGAATGCGTCGATATTGCGGTTCGCGTATTTGGAGGCAATCCGCCATATCATTTTTCCTGGGATCATGAGCTTTCTTCGGCTACAACGTTTGGTCCCCATGAGGTTTGCCCCGATGCAGACACGACCTATGCGGTGACCGTGCATGACACCGGTCTTGATTCCCAAGAGTTCGTGATTCCTGCGGAACAGGCCCGAGCCGAATTGTCCGTCACGATTCGAGATGATTGCACCGCTGTTTCTATTGACGCGGGTGTTGACGCGGTTGTCGATTCGGCCTTCCTTGATGCGTCGCGGCCGGAGGGCTGCGCGGAAGCGGGGCTGCGGAAGGTCTGCGAGCGTACCTTCCGAGTAACCGGCGCCGAGGTAGATCTCGGACAGGTATGGGGGACCGGGCATAATTTAGCGATTGACCACAACGAGGACGTCGTATTGTCCGGGTGGTACAAGGGCGATTTGGAAATGGGTGAAACCGTGTTGTCCAGCGACGGTCGGGAGGCCTGTTTTGTCGTCAAGCTGGGTCCGGACTGTTCGGTACGCTGGGCGCTTAATTTGACCGGTACCGAATCCGTCTACGGTTCTGAGGTTGCGATCGGAACGGATAATAGCATCTATTTCGGCGCGGCTTACACCGGGCGGACCGATTTCGGTGATGGTCTATTGCCGGTAAATTTAACAAGTCATGAATGGGGATTGCTTATCAAATTGGATCCAGATGGTGAGATGCAATGGTCGCGGGCCTTTCCGGCCCTTCCAGGAAGCGACATGGCAACCGAAATTAGAGTGATGACAGTAGCGGTCGACAGCCAGGGTCGAGTAAACATCACGGGTACCGGTCCTGGAGATATGCTCATCGACGGACATTCCATAAGTCGCGAGATGGGGCACATCTGGTCCAGCTTCATCGTCCAGTTGGACGCCGACGGCGCTGTTCGCTGGGTGCGCCAAGTGCAAATAGGCGGACACAAGTACGTCGGCGTCGCGGTCGCGCCCGATGACACGTTGGTAGCTTTCGGCGAGGCTCAGACATCGGTTAATTTTGGCAACTTCATTCTGGAATTCAGCACTTTTCCGCCGCGCCGTTTTCTCGCGCGCTTGCAAGCGGACGGCGAGCTGAGTTGGGTCAAGGAATTACCCGAGGAACAAACATATTCGCTCGACGGGGGTTTTTTTATCCTACTTAGCTCCGGAGATATCGTGATGCTCAACCACGTGTACAACTACGACCTGCCCATCATCGACAGCGTGCACGCCTCGGCTGTTTCGTTGGAGAGGTACACCGCCGCCGGACAGTTCGAGTGGTCGCGGCTGAATCTTCGAGGTTATATCGATTCGGCAAAGCTCATTTCCGACGCTCGTATCGGATTGACGCGACTGGAGTCACTCGCTGGAACCGCTTTGTACGAGGGGCAACAAATCATAAGTCGCGGCGAAACAGACATCTTGCTCATCAGGGAGACCAAGGACGGCCAGCCCGTGTGGACGTGTCAACTGGGCGACGAGCGATTCAACAATCCCTGGGACGTAGTGGTCGACTCCTCTCACTATCTAACCGTGGCCTACGAGAGCTACGAGAGTTACGGTAGCCCTTCCGAGTTGACAGTGGTCCGACTTGCTCCTGAATCATAGGCAGTAGGGGACGGGGGCAAAAAACACAAATTATGTTCTTTCGATGTTCCGTCTCCCATATCGAACGCGTTGGTTTATTGGGATTAGCTGTCGTGATCCCCGACGTCTCGCCGCATAAAAGCGCGCGGGGCTGCGGGGACGCCGATAGTCCGTTATCGGGGGATATAATAGAAAAGGAATCGGCGGTAAAGTCCATCTTAAGGTTGTACAAACCGTCGAGCGATAACGCGTAAAAAGCGATGATATTTTTTCCACGTGCATCATCGCGGTGCGCCTGAGAGCCGAAGGCTCTTTCAGCCTCGTGAGTCACCTTGAGAGGATAGCGGCTAGAGAAAAATGTCGTTTTGCTTGCGCTATTGGTAATTCTTACAGCTAGAAACGAGCGGGTTGCGCCGGTATTATCTCGCCCCTGACGCAACGCACGTAATAAGCTCGGGATACACCACCGCTCGTCGTATTGGGTGCTATCGTCGTACCTCGATCAAATTTGGTATGGCCGTACCTAAAATCGACGTACCAAGCGTGATCGGGGTAGCCTTTGATAGCCGTAGAAGACCAATACGCTTCCGATTGCGTCGCGGGGAAGGCGATCAAATCGACGGCCGGGTTAACCTTTGAATAGTCTATAAGAGAGACGATCTCGCTGATACTCGGAAGCCGCCAGTCGCTATAAGTGGCATAACCGTCCAGTCTCTCGCAGTAGTCCTTGGCCTCCTGCCAGGAATATCGTACCGCTATACCTGAGCAACTACTACCGCTTTGTCCCACGGTACAGGTCTGCCACATGAGCGACGAGGCGTCATCGAGAACCACCAATTCTTTTCTAGTAAATGTCCTCGCGTTCATCTTTGCGCCGCGCACGCAACGGGCATGATACACTACGCGAGATGACGGATCGGGGTTAGGCCGTGCGGCTCGAACCGGCGTCTTTCGGTCATAGCCTATCCAGCCGCTCGAAAAATTGACACCCCACGCCGACAACCAGCCTTCCTCGGCGGGCTTAAGCACATCCGTCGATGACCAGGCCGCGATCGGTGGCGTGTTCGGAAAATGGCCGGAATCGATAGAGGGATTCGTCTTGGTAAAATCCACGATAGCGATTAGCTCGTATATACTCGGAAGCCGCCAGTCGTCTTTACCGGCTAGGTTTAAGTCGGTGCAGTTGTCAACGGCGGTTTGCCAGACCGTAAGCTCGGCGGCTCCTGTAGCACATTCGCTTCCGCTGAGCCCCGCGGAACATCGCTGCCACTGAAGTGATGTGACTTTATCGCTACAGGTTTCGTCGTCGCAGAAAAACGGTTGCTCAACAACACCGGCGTCGACCTCATCATTACCGTAGGTGTCAATACCGTCGTTAATATCGTCGTCGATCACTTCGCCTTCACTATCCGAAGATTCGTTGTCGGCGTCGTCGTCAGGTTCCAATCCATCCGATTCTTCATCTATCGCGGCGTCCGGAATTGCCTCGCAGATAAGCGGACCATAGGGAGCCGCCGGATTACACACTAGAACGCCTTGGGTACTGCGATTCTCCGTTACCACGGTACACGGTTTACCTTTGTCTGACCAGTATTCACCCTCATCAACTTCATTGTTACAATTGTTATCGACGTTATCGCACGCTTCTAGGCAGAGCAGTGGGCATTCGTCGTCGGCGGGATTAGTAATGCACGAACCCGTTTCGATTAATTTATTATTCGCTTCAATAAGCGATTGCTCCGATTCGCGTTGATTCGCATCGTCCGGTGTTTCGACGGATACGAAGTCTTCCGGACCGGCGTTATGCATATGTTCAACGCTTTCTGATTCGGCAGCATCAGCATGGAATCCGGAAATGGTATCGTCATCGGAAGAACCGCGTGAGTAGAGAAGATTTGGATCGTATATACTACACGACACGAGGTGTGCAGTCATCAGACACGACGCGTACAGAACTATATAGATTGATTTACTCATTGATTCATCTGCCATCGGGTTACTCCATATTGACCATTAACGTCGCAAAACAATGGTGCAATTGGATGCCTTACCGCGGTTATTTGTTTGTACTACGATGCTAAATAGAAACGATGGGGTTCTGACTTCCCAAACCTATTCGATTAATAAAAAGTTACCTCCTATAGTATGTTAGATACGTCGAGTACACCACGTACTTTTACCGGTAAAATAGCGGTACCGGGTAGGCGAAAAACCCCTAACGACCTCCACTTGAAGGAAATACGAGAGCCCGTCTTATATATGCCTTCACTCGTCTTTCGAGAGGGACGACCCGGTCCGCGGCGTCGCGCTTCTTGAAATCGCGTTGCTTTTATCTTCGTCGCTCCTCGCAGCCGAGGTCGCCGCGCGGAAAAAATACATCGGGACGATCGATGAGATGGGTTCTATATTATTTATTTTTGTTCTTGGAACCTGTAAGGGCGCTTCACGTTCTTCGTTACACCTTTTGCAGCCACTTAGCCATGAAAGGCGCACCCGAAAGGGCAATCCGAGAGCTTGCGGGGCACAAGGAAATCGCCGCCACTCAGCGCTACATGCGCCTCTCTTCCGATGCGGTCGAAAGCGCGATTCGGTCTACTCTGTGTAAAGCAATGACCAGTAAAAGGCAACGATGCCAAGCACCGCCCTTATTCGTGTGTCTGATTGCGATAGACATTACAGTTTCAACCCCAATAATTGTATAGTTAGCAGTCACCGCTTGTGGTACTCAATTGTTGCATGCGGCTTTTCACTATCGCGATATGGCTTGGGTTGGCTTTTGCTCCTATTTCTTTACTCGCCCAGCAGACCGAAACGGAGGCGATTCGTCCAAACACGGAAGAATCGCCACTTCCCCTCAGTGTCTTTGAACGTTTCGGCAGCAATCTCACCGACTCCTTTGTAGGTATTAATCTGTTGTGGCATGGCCTGGCTGTGAGTGGGACGGCAGTCATGGTGGCCACGGATTGGGACGGCGACATCCAACGCGCTTTTTGGGACGGCGGGGAAGTCTTTGGAGATAATTTCGCTATGGGAACATTGATTGTCGGAAGCTTCACACCGGTAATCATCCCGGCCGCTTCTTGGGCGATTGGTTTGACCTCGGAGGAGCATAAACTGGCGAGTGGAAGCGCGGCGGCGCTGCAGGCGGTGGGTAGCACGTTTTTAGTCACTACAGCGCTCAAGATCCTAACCGACCGTGTCGCACCGCTTAAAAATGGCGTCCCCAACCAAAAGGAGGAATTTATCACCCGTACGGATGATGCCTGTGATTTTGGTTTCAATCCTTTTTCCTTTCGCGGCGGGTTCTTCTGGCCTTCTGGACATACCGCCTCCCATATGGCTCTGGCTTCTGCTTTGGTTGCTTTTTACCATGAAGAAATCTGGTTACCTTTTGTCGCCTATCCAGTCGTAGCGGTCGTCGGTCTGGCCATGATAGAGGGCGATCATCACTGGGCATCCGATGTCTGGGCGGGCGCATTCATTGGTCATTCCATCGGTTGGACCATTGGGAAACGATTTCGCCGGCGATTTGATGAACTTACATTCGCGTCTGATCCGCTGCAACGTTCGGACAATCCGATCTCCGAAACCCACCCGATCAGTCCGTTGCCGATCGCGAGCGCTCATTTTACCGGGCTATCCTTTCGTGGCGAGTTTTAATGGCGGTTCCAATCTGCCCTTTTCGAGTTCCGATACGACACGTCTAAAAAATACCGACCCGGGTTGCGGTTATTCGACGCCGACGGATTTTTTGCAACGTTAAGGTAAATATCCAGCGCAACTAACTGACCTTCCTCGACGTCTGCTCTTGTAGATTCACGACCGAAGCGGTCTATCCGCTGCGTCCTTGCTTCGAATTATTAGCGCTCTGAGGAGGCTGTTCGAAATAAATCCGCCAAGACCGGACGCGAGCGCGGAGCGCGATCGCGAGCGCGCCCGCAGTTGGCGGGTTTATTTCGACCGGCCGCCTTATACCTCGTTCAAACCCACCAGGCGTTCTCGGTGGCTGTCGTAGCTGCGCCTTTCGAGCATAGATATGTTTGGCGGCCGTTGCCCTCCGATATCTACTCCGGGAACGTATCTTCCGCGGGATAGGAGATGAGAATCACGCCGCCTAATAAGAGCACTCTTCGAATACGGTGTTTTGAACGATGTAGGTGCATGGCGCTTTCTCAATTTATAATCACAGCGAACTTATGTAAAATAAAAAAACCGAAAACCCCGAAAACCCCGAAAACCCTTCCCGGGTTGATTTTTTTTCGATTTTTTTCGCAACATTTTCCCGCGCTGACCGGTAGAAAAAGGAAAACGGATAAGCTTTCAAGCCGAAGTGATCAAAAGAGGAAAACCGTTGGCGTTTATCCATGCTGAAGCCATCGTGGAGGGAAAAACCTTTGCCAAAGCGTCGATCACCAAATCGATCATGCCGCTCCATATCTCGCTCCAGGATTCTGAGAAAACGCTCGGTATTTTTGGGGTCTAGCTGCTGCCGAAAATGGGGTATGTCCTTTTCCATCCCCTTAATTTCGTCACTGAAATTTCTCGAACATCAGGGCTTTATCTCATCTACAAGGGTCGATCTTGCCCGCCAAAGGTTGACAAGTGCCAGACGCTAAGCAGACTATTAGCTCCCATGCGAAAGGAAGCTAAGATGGAACACTACCGATTATTCATCGATGGGCAATTCGTGGATAGCTCGTCGCAACGATGTGCCGAATCGATCGATCCCGGGACTGGAAAACCATTCGCCACCTTCCCCGTAGCGGATAAAAACGACGCGAATAAAGCGGTAGATGCGGCAAGAAAAGCCTTCGACTCCGGCGTTTGGAGCGACCTTAGCCCTGAGGCGCGCGCGAATATCCTTTTCGAATACGCCGACCTTCTTCAGGCTCAGGCCGCTCGTCTTTCAAAACTTGAATCCATCGATTCAGGGGGTCTTCTGAAACGCACACGCGGAGACGTATCCGCTGGAGCTCGAATGATCAAAACCTTTGCCCGCTATGCCGTGGACTCCTTTCCTTGGGTGGAACCGATCAAAAACACCGGCAATCCCTTCATCCCCAGCCGCAACTATGTACGGCGGGAGCCCATCGGGGTCTGTGTGGGAATCGTGCCTTGGAATTTTCCCTTTTCTATGGCCATGTGGAAGCTCACCATGGCGGTGGTGACAGGCAACACCATTGTGTTAAAACCCGCTTCCGACACCCCGCTTTCCACGCTTCTCATGTGTGAAGCCGTGGCGAAAAGCCGCATTCCCAAAGGGGTCATCAACGTGATCGCGGGTCCTGGGGCGGAGGTGGGTGAAACCCTATGCACAAACCCCTCGGTAGACAAGATCGCCTTTACCGGTTCCACCGAGGTGGGTAGGCGGATCATGACCCTGGGTGCGGAGACCATCAAAAAGGTCAGCTTGGAGCTAGGCGGGAAATCCGCAAATATCGTACTCAAAGACGCCGATATGGAGCTTTCTGTAGACGGCGCTCTTTTAGCGACCTTTTTCCACAGCGGACAAGTCTGCGAATCGGGTACGCGTCTCTTGCTTCTGGACTCCCTGTACGATGAATTCGTAGAACGTCTGGTAGCGCGGGCCAAGACCATCCGCATCGGCTATCAATTGGATAATAAAAGCCGCATGGGGCCCGTGGTCAGCGCCCGCCAGCGGGCAACCATCGAGTCCTATATCGCCATCGGCAAAGAGGAAGGGGCGACCTTGGCCTACGGCGGCGGGCGTGCCGAGGTTCAAGGGTATGAAGAGGGTTACTATTTACAGCCGACCATCTTCACCGAGGTGAAGAATTCCATGCGCATCGCCAGAGAGGAGATCTTCGGACCCGTATTATCGGTCATCCGCTATAAAGATGAAGATGAAGCCGTCGAGATCGCCAATGACAGCATTTATGGGCTGGCCGGAGGCATCTGGTCTCGCGATATCGCCCGGGCAGAACAGGTGGCCAAAAGAATTCGCACCGGCACCATGTGGATCAACGATTTCCATGTCTTCTCCGACCTGTGTCCCTTCGGCGGCTACAAGCAAAGCGGGGTGGGACGGGAATTGGGCCATCATGGGCTCGAGGAGTACACAGAGGTCAAGCACGTGCACGTCGGATCCACCGGAAAGCCGGCAGCTCATCCGGTGACGCGTATCCTGCTCGATCACCCTGGAGCGACCGGTTCCTTTGAATACATGGGCAGCACCCGCCTCCGTTCCGGTGCTGGAGAGGTCTCCATTTTGGGTTCGGAGCTCTCCGAGCTCGGACTCAAGCGCGTCTTCATGGTGACCGACAAGGGGATCATAAAGGCAAACCTTTTGGAGCCCGTACGGCTCTCCCTAGGTGATTTTATCGTAGGTACCTTCGACGATGTTCCCCAGGATTCCAGTATGGAAACCATAGACCAGGCGGCCAAGCTCGCCCGGGAATGCCGTGCAGATGTGGTGATCAGCGTAGGCGGCGGAAGCGTGATCGATACGGCCAAAGGGGTATCTCTGCTCCTCACAAACCCAGGCAATGCTGTCGACTATGTGGGCATATCTCTGGCAAATAGCGCCCCGGCGCCGCATATCGCCATCCCCACCACCGCTGGGACAGGCAGCGAGGTGACGGCAGGCGCCGTTGTCCACCACAAAGCCATAGGGCGAAAAATCATGTTTGTCGACAAGAGGATCGCCCCTATTTTGGCTATTTTAGACCCCTTGATGACAACCTCACTGCCCCCAGCGCTCACCGCTTCCACCGGGATGGATACGCTGACCCACGGCATCGAAGCCGCAGTGAGCCGCCGCAGCAACCCCGTTACCGAGGGGATGGCTTTACAGGCCGTGCGTATTGCAGCAGGCGCCCTGCCGAAAGTAATGGCTGACGGCAGTGACCTGACAGCGAGGCTGAAGATGCAAATCTCTGCCTCCATGGCGGGCTGGGCTTTCAACACCGCCCAACTCGGCTTAGCCCACGCTATCGCTCACTCGTTGGGAGCCCATTGCGGCGTGCCACACGGTACGGCCAACGGCATCGTGCTACCCCATGTCATGCGTTATGTCGTCGAAAGCTGCATTCCTCAAATGGCGCTGGTGGGGACGGCGTTGGGCGTTAAAGGATCCAGCGAGGAAGAGATTGCAAAAGGGGCGGCCGGCGCGGTGGATCAGATCTTGAGCGCTATCGGACATCCCTTAAAACTGCGAAATGTGGGCATCGAACAAAAGGATCTAGCCCCATGCGCTGCCCTATCTCTTATCGATCCCGCCAGTTTCACCAGCCCGCGCATGATTCGAACGGTAGAGGAGTTTATCGCATTGTATGAAAAAGCCTGGTAATAGAGCAGATAGGTAGAAAATGTTGTAACTGTTCGGCGGGGTATCGATGTACGGTTACGACGGAGCTAATCGGCGGGTAGGCAAGCTTTTGAACGGCGCGGTTGAGCGGCGATATCTCTATCGAGACTCGCCAGGCCGTTTTGTAAGATACCGGGACGGCGTTTTGTACGGCGATTACAAACCGATGCCAAGCGATGATTTCCGGCGTCTTTGCGAGACGGTTCCACGAGAAACGATCCGAAGGTTATTTCGGTGGCTGATATTCTATTGTTCTTTTTATGGTGTATCCATTTACCGAGTAAGTAGCAAACGAGACCGGAGTCTAGAAAATGCAACTTCGGTCTTTTTCGCAGTCGTTTATGAAAATTGGCGAAGTGCGGTTGTACCCATGTGAATAACCAACCGGTGCGTAAAGCGGTAAGCCATTGTTTCGCCGCCGGTTGGTTGATCCCCGCATCGGCCGTTAGCGATGAAAGGTTGAGTTCCTCAGCGGTGTTTGCCGCAACGAGTCGTACGAACCGTTCAAATCCGTCTGTACCTTAACGTTGCAAAAAACGTCGAGCGGAAACGCGAAAAAAGCGATGAAATAAGGGTGCGCGGAACTTTTTTAGGCCGCAGCTTAGTGCACCCTAAGTGAGGTCCAAAAAAAAGTGAGCACGCCCTTAGTTCGCGCTATTTTTCGCGAGCGAAGCGCTTTACGCCGACGGATTTTTTGCAACGTTAAGGTGTA
>JAFGIB010000428.1 GCA_016929805.1 Deltaproteobacteria bacterium
TAAAACCGGCTTTCGTCCTCGCGCCGGCTCGTCAGGTACAGCAAGTACCATCCTCGCCGGCCCTACGGGCGCGCTCGGTTTTACAGGTGAATTGGCCGCCGACTTGTATGACCCCTGAACGCTTACCTTCTGGGCTAGGGACGAACCCTGCACGCGCGGCCTTTTTATGGAAACTACGCGTTACAGCCGGATCATTGCCTATTTTCGCGAGACGACTCGCTCCCAAGCCGCCACAGGACCGGGAACGACGATGAAGCAAGCGTGCGGTTGGGGAGGGCATTTACGTTCGGCGGCCCAGCGCTCTCGGTCACGCATGGCCAATTTGGCGAGAAGATGGTTCCATTCGTACCTGATTTGGCCCGCTGTTACGCGGAGTTGACGGTGGCGACAGCGTCGATAGCAAATTTTGTCCGGATTAAAGCGATATCCCCGGCGGCGTGCCTCATCAAGAACGCGAGAAAGGTAGCAGTCGAGAGCCGCAACCGGATTCCGGCGCTGGCGGAATCTTTCAAGCTGAGGGTGATTCCGATATCCACTGGTCTGACCGAGTAAGACAGACCTCGCGAGCAATCCCTCGCGCCAAAGCGCAATCAGCCCCCTGGCATCGAGGTGTCGCGGATTGATAGACCAGAGCCTCATCGCGCTTCTATTTACCTTAACGTCGCAAAAAACGCCGAGCGGAAACGCGGAAAAGCGATGAAGTCGGGACGCGGCGCGGAACTTTTTTTGACTCGAGCTAAGAGCATTCAAAGTGAAGTCCAAAAAAAGTTCGCGTTGTTTTTTACAAGCGAAGCGGTTTACGCCGACGGGGTTTTCGCAACGTTAAGGTTTTTTTACTTCGCGCCTCGCTGAACCATCAGGTCGAGGTCTTCGCGCAGTGATTGCAGGTCCTCCTCATGCTCGATTTCCTGCTCGAGTATGGTCAGCGCCATGTTGAACGTCACCATATCCTTGTCCTTTGTAGCGTCCATCAGCGCTTTGTAGGTTGCGATCGCGCATTGCTCTCCCGCGATGTTTTGGTCGAGCAGCACGGCAACATACGGGTCCTTGGGCGCATCGTACTTGCACGGGCTCATCTTGCTCCAACCTTGCGGGGTAAGCACCGGCGTTCCGCCGAGTTGTATGATGCGGTTTGATAACAGCACCGCGTGGGCGAGCTCCTCGGTTGCGTGCAGATTGAGCTCTGCCGCTACCGCGTCTTTCATCGGACCCTTAATCACCTTCGCCCCCAGCCAATACTGATAGTATGCGAGCCACTCGCTCGCATAGGCCCGATTCAGTAAGTCGAGAAGCTGATCAACATTGATACCGATAATTTCGCGGCCTTTTGTTCCCATCGTTTTTCGTCTCCTACTATTGTTGTTCTAATTTGGACGACGTGGTCTCTTATTACGCGTCGGTTTGATCTCGGTCAACGCGATGTCGTTATCCTAAGGACTCGTGTCAAAATAAATGTTGTGTTTGGCGCCCAGATTTAGGTCAGATTTGCCTCGATCCGATTTCAAGAAACCGGAGGAATAGCAGCGCTATTTCGAGGAGTTCGCGGAATCGAATCGAGGCAAAGATGGCCTGAAGATGGGATGCTAAACGCAACATTTATTTTGATCCTAGGCCTAAAGCTCCCGGCAACCTCGAATACCTCCTAGAACGATCAAATTTCCGGGTTCCGGTTGCCCCGAGGATATCGCTATGTCGCCGGGCTCGGATGTGGCGATAGCCGCTATCAATATCGTTAGCGGGTACTGTGAAACCGTATTTGCCTCTTCCAGCCAGGCGGATACCGCTAAATCGACGACGCGGTAGCCTTCCTGCGATTCGTCTTCCGGTACTCCGTTAAAGACAGGGAACAAAGAGCTCGACACGAGGGTTTCGGGTTCGGAGCCGGTATCGTCGGGCGGCGGTTGGAATTGCACGCCGCCGATCGGCAGGACATCGCCCTCCGGGCCGAGTATGCGGATGACAACCTCGTCGATCGGCGTTGACGATCCGGACGGTCGAGAGGTTTCGACCAGCCCGAGCACCGCTGCTTTACCGCCGAGGTCGTCCATGGCCGCTAGATTGGTGTCCGGGCCCAACTTGATATTTCGCATGTTCTTGACGGCGCAGCTTGCGGCGCTACCGGGAGAACACACCAGGTTGGCTACCCAATAGCTTCCTAAATCGGCGACGCTTACGAGGTGGTCGAAGCCGGTCATAAAGGCCAGCGCGGGACGACTCGTCGATTCGGTCTTGAAAGCGGTTAACGGGCTCGATGCTGTAGCTTCCCAGCAAAAATCATTTCCTCTCGACCCACCGACGACAAAAGGACCGGATGAACCGCTGAGCTCGATAAAAGGGACATCCGCCGGTACGCTATCGAGGGGCCTACAGTTGAACGCCTCCGCCATTGTCGATGACCCGTTCGCGTAGAGGTGACTGACGATGATCCGCGACTCGGAATCAGCCGCGCCTTGTGTCCAAACGGATCGGGCGAGCCCGTCCATCGCTAGACCGGTGATCGCGAGCCTAGAAAAAAAGGTATTCGTGGAGTCGATTTGTTTCCCGCCGCAAGTCTGGGTTTGAGGTATCTGAAACCGGCGGGGACCAGTGGGGCCGTACTGGTCGTTGCCGTTAGATTCGATAGGCGCATACCAGAGCGTTGAGCCGAGGGAATTATCGCTTTTGTCGCTTCCCACCATCGCGGCCAGTATCGAGTTGTTCTTTTCTAGACGGCGGATACCAACCGATCGGAGATCGCGGGCTTGAGCGAACCCGTTGAGATCGGTTTGCCTCATCTCTCGAACGTCGGGCCACCCGTCTTCCCAGACATCAATGGTGATCAAACGCCCGATGTTAGGTGAACCGGTATTCGGTGAAACGATCGAGCTCGCTCCGTTCTCCGAATCCACAAAGGTAATCACGGCGACCAAATGGGAGTTGACGCCAACCTCGCCTACCTGTCGTCCCGCAATCGAGATCTGTGAAGCGCTGGTGAAATCCGCCGGATAGAATTCACCCACCGGGTTGCGCCCGCGTGACAGGATGGTGAGACCTAAAAAACCGATCTCCGCGACATGGAATTGAGCCTCCGCATCCGGTGTGAGAACCACGTCGCAGCTATTGAATTTACCGTCTCCACAAATAGGCGGGGCGTGAGGATAACGTTCGTTGTCGTTGTCATCGCAGTCCCGAAGGTCAAACGGTCCGACCTCGGAATCGCAGCGCTTATCGGGCGAAGGCCATCCGTCGCCGTCCTTGTCGCAGTCGACGCACGTGCCTTCGAAACAGTGCGCCCAGCCCGAATTGAGTAATTCACCGCAATCCGTATCGTCGTCGCATTTGAATTCGCCGGTTCCCGACTCTCCGCCGCCGCCTCCCGTCCCCGCGTCTTGAGCGCGGCTGTCTCCGGCATCTTTCGCGTCGCTACCCGCGGCAGCATCGCGGATTCCCCCTGAGCCGCTTTTACCGCCGCTACCCGCGCCGCCGGTGCCGCCGGTGCCGCCGGCATCGCCGCCGTCCTGATCGCCGATCTCCTTTTTGGCAAGGTACTCGTCGCTGTCGAAAACCAAAGAACAGGAGATTATCGCCGAGCACGACAACCCGATAGTCTGAGCGATTAGAACTCTCCGCAAAATAAACGATGCGAGACGGGGCGCATCAGCAGGATGCGATCGCGAGCGCACCCGGAGGAAAAACCGCGGAAATAGCAGCGCTATTTCGAGGATTTTTCCGAGGATGAAAGCCGCCAGCTCACCCGCCCACGCGCTCGCAACCGGATCGTTTGTTTTGCGGAGAGTACTTTTTGTGCTTTTGATATCCATTAGAACCTCACCCGAGCTGCGGCTCCCATTTGCTCGGCGCCGGCAATCGGCCTTACCTCTAGCTTGCTTTCGCTTTGCCTTTCGTCTTCTAAAGTAAATAATAAAACCGTTCCCGCGACGCCTCCGATCAAGGCCAGGGCGAGACCGACGTCCGCCACGGTCGCAAAGGTCTCGAGAGAAGACACGTCGCTTTCGCTGCAAGTACCCTGTCCCTCTCGATTCAAACATTGATCGCTTAAGGAATTGTCTTCGGCCGCTGCTAACGATCCGAATAAAATAAAGGTCAAGGCGCCCGCTCCCGCAATCGCGTACGAGACAAAGACCTCGGTCCGTAGACCGAGTATTTTTGGGTCTTCCCCTTGCGCCTCCGGCTTCGCGCTTTCCGGCTGAGCCGGTGGTTCTTTTTCGACCGGCTCGACCAGGGGCTCCGGGGGAACGGGTTGTTGCGGCGCCACAGGTTGCTCCGCCGCCGCCTCTTCGTCCGAGATCGAATCCGCGCTCGCAATTGCTTCCCCGGTCGCAGTAGCGTTCGGATCTTCTTGCGCGAAGGCCTCTCGTTGCTGTTCCAAGCGTTTGCCTAAATTCGCCAGGCGTATCTCCAGGGTGCGCCGATTCGGTATGTCCTTCGCCTCGCTTAGATACTTTTGCAGCGCTTCGATCGCGGCCTCCAGGTCGCCGAGCTTCTCGTAGGTAAGGGAGATATTGTACTGTAGCTCGGGACGTCCGCTGAGCTCATAGGAACGGTTAAATTCCCTTAGCGCGAGCTCGTAGTCTCCCGTCTCATAGTAGGAGGTTCCCGCCTGAAAATGAATACGCGCGGTTTCGTCGGCTTTGTCCTGCTGGGCTCGGGCGGCTGACCCGAGCATGGTTATCGAGATCGTGAAAAAAGCTAGTAGAACTCTCTTGGTCAATGTCCGCCTCCGCGTGAGCTATTATGCCTAGAATGAACCGACTCGCTGCATTTTACAATTTCGGCCTGAGCAACCCCGAGATTAATCGGAATTTCTAGCCAAGCTAGCCGGCTATAGGTCGATTGTTGCCGAGCGCGGGGTTTGGTCTTTGGGCGATCTCGGTGCAACGGAAACGCTGCAGAGGCAGGCGTTCCCCGCATTTTCGGCCACGGCGGCTTGAAGTCCGCTCACCTCATGGTTTGTTTGTTTCGCACTTTTCTTGCAAAAGTAAGCGCGAAGTGGCTATATGTCTGTTCAGTGACCATCGATACGGCATGTAATTTCGCGAGTAACTTCAAAGACGTTTACGAAGGTTGGGCCTCCTCTATTATGAAAGCTCGGAAGCGTGAAGGTTTTGTCGGAAAGGACCGCGAAAAAGATCGAGCATATCGCGTGGTCGCGTGGCATATGGGCAGCAAGCTCTCTTTGTTATCAACAACCGATAATGCAAGTTGACCTTAACGTTGCAAAAAATCCGTCGGCCTATAGCGCTTCGCTCGCGAAAAATCGCGCGAACTAAGGGCGTGCTCACTTTTTTTGAACCTCACTTAGGGTGCACAAAGCTCGGGTCTAAAAAAGTTCCGCGCGCCCTTCTTTCATCGCTTTTTTCGCGTTTCCGCTCGACTTTTTTGGCAACGTTAAAGGTTTACTTAAGCTACGCAAAGCGGAGATGGATCTATCGTGGCTCGCGAGTCAACCAGCCAATTGAATCTATTTAGCGATGGAAAAACCTCGAACAAGGGCGGCCCCGGTTCTCCGCCGCCTTCGGTATTAGAGGCCTCGCTCAGCACGGAAGCGCAACGAAGATACCTACACTATGCGCTCAGCGTCATCACCTCGCGGGCGTTGCCCGACGTGCGAGACGGTTTGAAGCCGGTTCAACGACGCATTCTGTTTACGATGTTCCATGACCTGCACTTGAGGCACGATGCGAAGCAGCGCAAGTGCGCCGCCATCGTCGGCGATGTCATGGGAAAGTACCATCCTCACGGAGATAGCGCGATTTACGACGCCTTGGTCCGCTTGGCTCAGGATTTCACCATGCGCGCTCCGCTGATCGAGGGGCGAGGCAACTTCGGATCCGCCGACGGCGACTCGGCCGCGGCCATGCGTTATACCGAAGCTCGGCTGCAAAAGCTCGCGACCGAGCTGTTGCTCGAGCTCGGAAAACAGACGGTCCCTCACCGGCCCAACTATGACGGGACGCGTTTCGAGCCCGTGGTCCTGCCGGCGCGCTTTCCCCACTTGTTGGTGAATGGATCGCAGGGAATCGCGGTCGGCATGGCGACCTCGATACCCCCGCACAATCTGGTCGAGGTTATCAACGCCTCGGTCGCGATGATCGACGACCCTCAGATTACTCTGTCGGCGCTGCTGAAACATATCAAGGGACCTGACTTCCCCACTTACGGACAGTTGCTCAGCACGCGTCAGGAAATTATGGAAGTCTATCAAAACGGTCAGGGCTCGCTCAAGCTGCGCGGTGAATGGAAAGCGGAGGAAGGCAAACGCGGCGTTTCGAAAATCGTTATCCATTCGATTCCCTACGGCGTCGAGCGTTCAAGCGTGATCGAGAAAATCGCCGAGATCATCATATCGCGCAAACTTCCCGCGCTGCTGGACGTAAGGGACGAAAGCACGGTCGATACCCGCATCGTATTGGAATATAAAAAAGAGACCGATGCGCAGATGATCATGGCGTATCTGTATAAGCACACGCCCCTTTCGACAAACGTGCGGGTCGATCTCACCTGTTTGGTTCCGACGGACAATAAAGAGGTCGCCGGCCCCGCCAGGCTCGACTTGGTAAAGATCTTGCGCTGTTTTCTCGATTTTCGCATGGAAATCGTGACCAAGCGCTTAGAGCACGACCTCAACGAGCTGGAAAGACGCATTCACATCTTAGAGGGATTCGAAATCGTCTTTGACGCGCTGGACGAAACCATTCGGATCATACGCCGGTCTAAGGGGAAACAGGACGCCGCTGAAAAGCTTATGGCGCGCTTCAAGCTGGATGAGGAGCAGGTCGAAGCGATCTTAGAGCTCAAATTGTATCGCTTGGCGCAGCTTGAGATTCTGCTGATTCGGCAGGAGATGCAAGACAAGCGCGCGGAGGCGAAACGCATCGGTCAGCTGCTTAAAAGCCCGGCGGCGCGCTGGAAATTAATCCGCGCCGAGCTACTCGAGCTCAAGGATTCGTACGCGGACCAGCGGCGCACGAAGATCGTAAAAGGATTGGAAGAGCCGGAATACGACGCCGAAGCTTTTATCATCGAGGAAGATACGCATGTGCTTCTCACCCAGCAGGGTTGGATCAAACGCCAGCGCGAGGTCAAAGACGTCGAAACCTGCCGCGTGAGAGAAGGCGACCGGGTTCTCGACGTGGCGATCGGCTCGACCCGATCCGCGGTTGCCTTCTTTACCAATCGCGGAAGTTGTTATGTATGCCGCGCGGTCGACATTCCGCCGACAACCGGGTACGGCGATCCGATACAAAAACTTTTCAAGCTTGGAGACGGCGAACGCGTTGTGCGCATGCTCGGCTTTGACCCGCGCATACTCGATGTTCCGCCGTTAGACGCGGATATCGAAGAACCGTTGCCGCCCCACGCTATAGCGGTTACGCGAAAAGGCATGAGCTTACGCTTCTCTTTGCGCTCGCATCGCGAGCCGAGCACCCGGTCGGGAAGGCGCTATATCCGCGTGTCCGAAGACGATGAGGTGATCTATCTAGCGCCTTACGTGGAGGGCGCGCTGATTGCCTGTGCCTCTTCCAAGGGACGCGCGCTCATCTGTGAGGCCGAAGAGGTCTCGTTACTCTCGGGGCCGGGCAAAGGCGTCATGCTGATCAAGCTCGAAAAGAGCGATTATCTGATCGGCGCCCAACTGCTGCTCAACCCGGATGACGCGCTGACGGTGGAGAAAGAAAGCGGCGCGCAGCTAGCGATTACTTCCCGGAAATTTCAGGTTGTTTCCAGAGCGGGCAAGGGCCACGCTCTGATGAAACGCGGTGCGTTGAAACGCGCGGTATCGATTCCGCCGCCTGTACCAAGGCTACCGCAGGACGAATAGACATATGGCAGAATATACGGCTAAAGACATCGAGGTGTTGGAAGGGCTGGAGCCCGTGCGAAAGCGGCCGGCCATGTATATCGGGGGCGTCGATTCACGAGGTTACCACCATTTGCTGTGGGAGGTGGTTGACAATTCGGTCGATGAGGCCATCAACGGGCACGCAACGAAAATCGAGGTTATTCTTGATAAAGACTATCGAGGAGCGACGGTAAACGACGACGGCCGAGGCATTCCCGTCGATGTTCACGCGAAATATAAACGTTCCGCCCTGGAGCTGATCATGTGCACGCTTCACGCGGGAGGTAAGTTCGGGGGCAAGAGCTATCAAGTGGCGGGCGGGCTTCACGGGGTCGGCATTTCCGTGGTCAACGCGTTATCCTCAGAGCTCTCGGCAACGGTTCGCCGTAACGGCCGCGAGTACCAGCAATCCTACGCCCGAGGCAATCCGGTCAGCAGGCTCAAACAACAAGGTCAAGCTCGAGCGCACGGAACCGCGATTCACTATCGACCGGATACGGAGATATTCGGATCGTCCATCCGCTTTGACCCGGAGATCGTGCGCGAGCGTTTGGAAGCGAAATCATATCTACATAAAGGATTGCAGCTCGTTTTCGTGGACCAGGCGACCGGGGAGCGCGTGACGTACAGCCATCCGGGCGGCATCGCCGACTATTTAATCAAGCTCGTTCAACAGAAGGCCAAGCGCGCCGTGCACGAAAACGCATTCACGTTGGAGCGTGTAAACGGCCAGACCCGGCTGGAGATCGCGCTTCAGTGGACCGAGGCCACTGATGAAACGATTCGTTCTTTTGCCAACGGTATACCGACGAGCTCCGGCGGCGCGCACGAAGCCGGATTCAAGCAGGGCCTTGGAAAAGCGGTGCGCGGTTATATGACGGCAAAAAACCTATCGCCGAAAGGAGTTACTATCGCCGCCGAGGACATTCGCGAGGGCGTCACGGCGATCGTGAGCATTTATGTCACGGAACCGCAGTTTCAAGGGCAGACCAAAGACCGCCTGAACAATCCCGAGGTCGTGGGTTTGGTCGAGTCAGCGCTGCGAACGGCCTTAGAACAATGGTTATTAGAGAACGCAACGGTAGCCGACGGCATTATCGCTCGTATTATCTCGGCCGCGCGAGCGCGCGAGGCAAGCCGGGCCGCGGTCCAACAAGTTCAACGGAAAACCGCGATCAGCCATCGGCTCAATCTACCCGGAAAGCTGGCTGATTGCTCCAGCACCGATCCCGGCGAATGCGAGCTGTTTCTGGTTGAGGGTGATAGCGCGGGCGGCAATGCCAAGCAAGGCCGAAACCGCCGCACCCAGGCGATACTACCGCTGCGAGGTAAGGTGCTAAACGCCGAGCGCGCCAACGCGGCTGCGATACTCGCGAATAAAGAGCTACAAGATCTCGTCTCCGGTCTCGGCTGCGGAGTCGGCAAGGACTTTAACCTATCTAAGCTCCGGTACTCAAAGATTTTTCTACTGATGGACGCCGATAGCGACGGGCATCACATCTCGACGTTGCTGCTGACCTTCTTCTACCGGCATCTCCCGGGATTGCTGCGCAACGGCCACGTCTTTCTTGCGTTGCCGCCGCTATATCGAATCGACGTGGGCAAAGAGAGTTACTGGGCGTTGGACGACGGAGAGAAAGACGCGATCCTGAAACGACTTCCCAAGAACCAAAAGCCCAATATCAGCCGCTTCAAGGGGCTGGGAGAAATGTCTGCGGACGAGCTGAAGCAAACCACGCTGGATCCAAAGCGACGAAAAGCATTGCGGGTGGTAATCGATAGCGAGGTCGAAACCGACAGGGTGATGAATGAGCTGATGGGGAAGGAGCCGGCGCTACGTTATAAATTCATCATGGATTCGGCCCAGCACGCGAAGGTGGAAGACCTGGATGTATAACCGGTAGCGTTATCAAAGGGCTCGAATTGGCAACCGAAACCGATAGAAAAAGCGTTTCGATCATCTTCAACGAGGTACAGCTTCTACTTGCGGAAAAGCGAACGTCGCTTTCCGTGCTACGCACGGGCATTACGGTGTTCTTACTGCCGCTGTCGGTTCTCAGCGTGCTGGTCGCGACCTCGAAATACTACGACTTCTTTAGGGTCATGCACTTGTTGGTCCCGCTGCTGATCTTATGCGCCGGCCTGATCGTATTGGGCGTCTACCTCACGCACCATTCGATTATTAAGATCCGAAAATACGACGCGTCGATCAATAAGCTGAGAGAACGGTACAGCATTCTCGACGATTTCATCGGCTAGAGCTCGTTCCGCAGCGACCCCAACCGTACCGTCGCGTCAGCGCCAGCCGACCACGTGTCGTTCTCACTATTTTCGGTAGGTTCGCCGGTAAATTAACGGCGTCTGACCCGTCCAGCGTTTAAAAGCGCGA
>JAFGIB010000429.1 GCA_016929805.1 Deltaproteobacteria bacterium
CAGGGTAGCCTCCTCGTTTCTGACGATTTCCCCGCTCTCTACCCCCGCCCCGTTTCGGCCGCTTGCATCGCTGCCGAAAGGACACGCAGGCTCGCTGATGTTGGTCGATCGGCGAGAGGGTATTCTTCAGATCAAAGCCCGTCTCGGACAGCCGCGCGAAACGCGTAAGTCTGAGCCGGTATTCCGCGTTGACGACAAAAGCATCGCCGGATACGTGGCGAGCACGGGCGCATCGTATCTCTGTACCGATGTCGGTCAGGATTCCAAGTTTAGACCGTCGCGGACCGGACCGAGTTTTCATTCCTTGCTCTGCGTGCCCATAGTTCACGACGGGAAGGTGATCGCCGTCATCAACGCCGACGCGGACAAGCCCGGCTGGTTTACCAAAACAGACGAGCGGAAACTCGAGCAGGTCGCTAAGGCCGCTGCCGAGTTGGTCGCGCGTAAGATCGGCGTTCTCGACGCCTTGTTGGAGGTCACTAAATTTCTCGTACGGATGCCGAGATACGGGGGTGTAGAAGCGGTACTTAAGAAGATCGCGGAAGTCGCGGTCGACTCGTTAGGTGTCGACGTGGTTACCCTTTACCAGTACGATCAGGAACACAATAGATTCTTAGTAGAGGGACACGGACCAACCGTAGGCGGTACACTACTCGATCCCGCGCCCATGAAAAAGATGATCTATCCGGAGGACGTGCCCTATCGCATCGTAAAAGGAGGCGAGACAGTATTCCTGGAAGACGTGCGTTCGCGTAATGACCTCTGCGAGGAGAGTACGAGGGTAGGAGCTGATCGGAGGCCGCGTTTTATCGACCGGGAGGGTATCAAGTCCATGGCGGCCCTACTGCTTCCACATAACGAAGAAGCGCGAGATCCGGCGAGAAACGGAGAGATCGTCGGCGTGATGTTCGCCAACTACCGCAAGCACCACGAATTCAATATCGACGAGCGCAAGACCCTGGGCACCTTCGCGGACTACGCGTCAATAGCGATTTTAAACGCGCGCAGCGAGGCACAGCGGGTGGACGAGGCCAAGCAGACGGTTGAGGCCGTCACCGGCGCAATCGCTCATCGGATGAACAGGCTGTTCAACGCGAGCATGCTAGCCGTTGAAAACCTGCGTTCGGTGATCCCGCGGAGCGACGAAAAGTCTCACAAGCGACTCGACCTGGTTCAAGACCAAGCCCGGCTTCTATTCGGGCTCGCGGACCGCCTTAAGGTCCGCATCAAGGCCGGAAGCGAGACATCCAGCGGCCCGGTTTCTCTCGGAGATACGGTACAGACCGCACTTCGCGATATCAAAGCAGAGATCGGGATATATGGCGATGCCATTGAGATCGACAATCAGGTCCCGGAAGAAGGCCTTATGGTTTTATGCGATCCGGTTCACCTCCGGCAGGTGATCTACGATCTCGTGCGCAATTCCGTGGACAGCATTCAGACCAAGAACGCCGAACTCGCCGGTAAGGATTTCCGGTTCAAGGGGAAAATCGTACTTCGTGTAACCGACGATCCCTCTCAGACAGCGCTGGAGCTTACTATCAACGACAACGGTACCGGCATTGAGGAGGAGAAGCAGAAAAAGCTGTTTTTACCTGGGTATACAACCAAGGGAACACTCGGCATTGGGCTTTGGTGGTGCCGCACCTATATCAGCGCCACGGGCGGCGAAATTTTTTTAAAAGAGTCGAAGCCTGGAGAAAACTGTACGTTTGCGCTAAGGCTAGTGAGAGTAAAGGTGCAAACTCCGGGAGAAGCCGATTACGAGCCCGCTATTCTAATAATCGAAGACGATCAAAATACAGCAAATGAGTTCGCGGCTCTCCTAGAACCGCTCACCTATCGAGTTGACCAGGCTCATAGTCTCGATGAGGCGAGAAGACTGCTGGCGCTAAGGCCCTATTCGCTACTCCTAGTGGACGTCAATCTCGACGATTCACGAGTAGAGGCGGACCGGCAGGGATTCCGAATTCTCGAATTCGTAAAGACGCACCAGGCGAATACGAAGATCGTATTCGTTACGGCGTACGATAATAAGTTCGAGATGAATCAGATGGTCGCGGATAATTCGCAAGTCGTCGCCTGGTTTAGTAAGTCGGAAATTCTGCCAAAAGAATTCGTGGCAGAAATCAAGCAGATAATAAAGTAAGAGGTCGAGAAGTGAAACGGGTTCTGCTGATCGATGACGATGAAGCTCTATTAAATCAATTAAAAGACTTGCTCGCAGGGCTCGACGTCGAGAGCGATTTGATTACAAACGACTCGGATGCTCTCGGCCACCTCGAGGAAAATGTGTACGATTTTGTTTTTCTCGACCTCCGAATGGCTGAGGATGACTTTACCGCGTCACGATTTGCTTTCTGCGCCGCGATCAAACGAAAGATCCTCGGTGCCCGTTTAATCGGGATGACCGGTGGCGACCTCACGGCAACGCAGGCCTATGAGCTCGGTAAGTGCTTGCTCGACGATTTCGTTGAGAAGCGAGACATCAATCAGGCGGCGCTGAGACGACTGCTCGAGGCAACCGTCCCGATGTCGCCGACGCGCCGCCGTTTTTGCGTTGCTCTATCGTATCCGAGCGAATATCGCGAAATGTTCGTAAAGCCTGTGGCGGATTGTCTGGCCTATGAATTCGGTCGGCGACACGTCTTTTACGACCAATTTCACCAGGCCGAGTTGCCCAATGTCGACGCGGATATCCTCTTACAACGGATCTACGCGCGAGAATCGGAACTGGTCGTGGTTATGCTGGCACCGGAATACGTAAATAGCCCTTGGTGCAAGCGCGAGTGGCGCGCAATTCGAGGTGTGATTGATAATCCCCGCTCTAGAGCCCTTATGCCGATTCGGATAGGTAAGGGAAAACTTCACGAGATTCTTCCCGACGCCGCGATATTGCTCGATGCCACGAACCTTACTCCCGCGGAAGTCGCGGAACGAATCATAAAACGCATCGACAATCCGTTTTTATTCGAGCGCTAGCCTCGCCTTTGGCGCTATTAGGTCGCATTAAAACCCTGGGGATGCCGGAACAATAGCTTTTAGTAGTTTTAAATTCGCGGACAGTTTGGGATTTATGAAGTTTTCTTGCGAAGCTGTAAAAAGCGGATGTAAGGGGGA
>JAFGIB010000430.1 GCA_016929805.1 Deltaproteobacteria bacterium
ACAATTCTTGGTTGGGTTACGGTTTTGCGGGGGACAAGCCCCCGCGCTACGAGGTTTTTCGCTGTTATTTATGGTTAACGCCTATGGGGGCAAGGGCAGGGGCAAGTTATTATATCAATACTACCCAAGAGCGAATCTATACGCGCGCGTTTCCAGGTTGTATCGCCACCACTTACTGAGAAGATACGAGGCTTCTACACGACTGGCTCTACGTGTCACCGGTCGCGTCGTCGTCTTGCGCGCTGTCTCGATTCCAGAGCCGATCGAGATCGGCGACCGAAGCCCGCACCCCATCGAATCGCGTCGCGCCCGATCGGCGCTTTATCGCATTCATAAACGCTTTTATGCGCGCATAAATCATAAAAAATCCGACTATCGTCAAGCGTTGAAAGGCGGTCATCGCGTTTTCGCCGCAGATCCACTTCGGGTCCTCTTTACCGGCATCCGTAAATCGGGCCACCGCGATCACCGGAAGCTCGACTCGCGTGCCGCGCGCGAGTCTCGGCCCGAGGACGATGGCGTCGAACCGATCGCCCTCTTGCGAACACGTGCCGGGAATGCTTCCGTAGTTAAAGGGGCACGGCAGCAGCGATACACAGTCCACGGCGCCGCGATCGTCGTGCTTGACAAAGCCGAAACGCGGCACGTCGATCAGAACTTCGACTCTTTTCCGAACGTCCATTTTCGCCATCTTGCCATCAACGGGCTCGGTAGGTAAAAGCAAAAACAACCGTAGGACCGTAACGATTCCAAGATGTATCGCTTATTACACGATCTCGACTGGGTGCTTGCCCTGCGTTCGCCGGCCGCGACCGCAATTTTTTCGGGATTTTCCTGGACCGGTTACACGCCCTTTATTATGCTCTTCTTGCCCTTGGGCTACTGGGCGTGGAACAAATCGGTTTTTACCCGTTTGGCTCTCTTCGTATTCATCTCCGCTCTGCTGAATGCGCTACTAAAAGATTTTTTTCAGGACCCGCGGCCCGACAGCATTTATCATCTGGATAGTCACGTCCCCCGATCCTATGGAATGCCCAGCGGACACGCGCAAACGGCGGTGGTGTTGTGGTTCTGGCTGGCCCATGAAATGCGACGGCGTTGGATCTGGTATCTCGCAATTGTTATGGTGCTCGGAACTTGTTTCAGCCGGCTCTATCTCGGGGTACATGATCTCGAGGATGTGCTGACGGGTGTCGCGGTGGGCGGCCTTTGCATCGGCTGCTTCCGCTGGACCCAATCGGCGGTTTGGAATAGATGGCGCGAGATCAATTGGATCTTTCGAATCGGGATCGTTCTTTTATTTGAGTTCTTTATATTTGTTATTTGGCCCCGAGGCCTGTTTCCTTGGGCGCTTCAAACCGCGGGCGTTTTATTCGGTTGGTTCGCAGGCGCGGCGTGCGAACGGATTTACGTGGGTTATCAACCGAGCAAATCCGCGTGGCGCGTGATCTCAGCCTGCCTAATCGGAATCGCCTCGATATATCTCTTATTTATCTTAAGAAAAACGTTAGCCGGCAATGCTTCGAGCTTGATCATGTCTTTTATTTCAGCCGCGTTTACGGGATTGTATATCACCCTTATTTTACCGGTGGTTTTTCGTCTATCTCGCCTCGCCGGCGATCGGGCGCAGCGTTTTCCGCCCCCCAACCGCGGAGCAATCCGGTAGGTCAAGCCGGAAGGCGTGAGCGAATGTGTGGTGATCATTGGCTTGTTCTTTTACGATTTCCCCCAAAACGTGTAGCCTAGGACTTTATGTCGACAAAGATGTGTACTTTTCGCGTCATCTCGTTTCTGGCGGGCGCGCTGGCGACTAGTCAAGCGATGATACCCGCTCGCGCCAGCGGGCAGAACACACCCGGCGTCGAAACCCTGCGCGCGCGATTGGCCGAGCTAAAGGACAAGCACGAGCGCGATATCCCCCAAGGCGCTTTTGACAGCGTTGCCTACAATATCGACGTGGCGGAGCGGATCGACGGCCGATTCACACCCCAGGCGCAAGCGTGGCGCGGCCGGGCCGCGGCATTGCTCGACCGGCTGGCCCAGGGCGCTGACCCCTTTCCCGAGCAGCGAGGTAAGATCCTCATGCGCGGATATCGCTCGCCGATTTCGATATTTCTGCAGGGCTACGCGATCTATATCCCGCCTGATTACGATTCGACACGGGCCTATCCTTTGATGGTCGTAATGCACGGGGGGTCGGCTAACGGGAATCTCTTTCTCGGTGTGGTGCTCGGAAACAACATGAGTTGGCTGAAGTATAGCGCTCATCTATGGGACGTTTTCGAGCCGCGCTGGTCCCCGGATTGGATCGTGGTTGCGCCGGATGGTTTTGGGCAGGTGATGTGGCGTTGGATGGGAGAGCGAGATGTGTTGGATGTCATCGACGACGTAGAAAAGCATTATAACGTCGATGTCGACCGCGTGGTGCTCGGCGGGCTGTCAAACGGCGGCGTCGGCGCTTACAGCATCGGTCTTCGCCACGCCTGGCGTTTCAGCGTGGTTACCGCGATGGCCGGAGCGCCGAGCTGGGTGCAGTACGCGGGGGGAGAAAAACGCATGAACAGCCTGGAGCTATTCGGTATGCAACCGCTTTCCGGGCTGGCGCTGGCGGAGAACGCCTTCAACACCGATTTTCGCTACTTTCACGGCCGGACCGATACCGGCCCGATGAAACCGTGGTTTGTCGAGCAGTTCAGCGCGGAAATCAAGAGGCTCGGCGTTCCCCATCATGAGACCTGGTACGACACCGGCCACGATATTCTCTATCTCGTGCACCGCCACGGCGCGATATACGATCGCTTGGCGGAGGTGAGGAGAAACCGAAAACAAAAAGAAATTCGACTGGTTGCGGGAGATTATCGCGCCAATCGGCAGCATTGGCTGTCGCTGACCCGCCTCGAGCGATATCCGAAGCTCGGGCGGTTGCGAGCTACGGTCGATCAAAAGACGATTACGGTCGAAACCTCGAATGCCCTCGCCTTTTCGCTTGATCTCAGGGACGTTCCGCTAGAGCGTGCGGCACAAACCAAAGAGAGTGAGCAGATCCGAATCGTCGTGGACGGATCCGAGGTCTATAAGGGACCGCAGCAACCCTTGGGGCACGTGGCTCATATATCAAAACAGGGTCGAGGCTGGAGGCTCGGTTTTCTTCCGACAGACCCTAAAAGAATCGAGAAACAACCGGGAGTTAGCGGTCCTATAACGGATGCCTATTTCGACGCCATGGTCCACGTCTATGGAACCTCGAATCAAAGCCATACCGAGGCATTGAAAAGGGCGGCGACCCGGGGCGCTCAAGGATGGCCGCTGTGGTTATGGAGATACGACCAAAAGGTGGTTTCCGATCAAGAGGTCACCGAAGAGCTTATGCAGAACAACCATCTGGTCTTATACGGAACCCCGGGAGACAATCTGCTGTTGGAGCGAATACAAAACGAGCTTCCCATCCGGGTCGTCGCCGATGGGGTAATGCTGGGGAAAAAGCGACTAACCGGCGAAAAGGTTGGGGTTAAATTTATCTATCCGAATCCGCTGGCGACCAAGAGGTATATCATCGTTCAAGCCGGCGTTTCGACAGACGCGGTTTCGGCCGGGCACAATTTGCCCGATTTTTTGCCTGATTACGTGGTCTACGACAAGCGGACGACCGCCACGCGGCCCCGTTTGCTCTTTAATCGCGCGGGTCAACCGTTGGCCCAGGGTTATTTCGATCGGTATTGGCGACTGCCCGAAAAGAGTAGTGACCAAAAGCTACAGGATCCGGGAGCGGTTTCCTCAAACGAGGCTCAGCAAGGATCGGACGGAACGAATAAAGGAGAGAGCAAGGTATCGGATGCGCCGGAATACGGCAGTGCCGACGCGGGGTTTGAGTCGTTGCTGCCGATTCCCCCGGCGCCTCCGGAGCCGCCCCGTCCGAGACGCTTCGCCGCTCCTAAATCGGATCCGGCGGGCGAAGCCGCTCGCATTATCGCTTCGCGTGTGAGGCGTTTCGGTCGGTTTCGAGCCAATACTCCCGGCGGTACCTGGATCGTTGATCCCTTCGCGAGCTGGAAAATCTTGCCACAAGAACGCTGCCTGCGAACGATGCAAAAAGAGGGTGTCGCGGGAACTCTCTACCAAACGCCGCTGACAACCCCGGTACCCACGCCGGTCGAAATAGAGGGACCGGTAAAAGGGGTGCACTTTAAGATCATGCACGACGATCGAACGCTGCTTATATCTTGTGAGCTCGCGATTCGCCTTCCCGTAATAGCGGCCGTTCTCAAACGGCACGGCGTTACGGGCGTACAGGTCATGTCAGCATATCGCGATCGACCTATTATCAGCTTTCATTCATTGGGATTAGCGCTCGACATCATGGGCTTTGTGACCCCCAAAGGCGTATTGTCAGTTTTAGATGATTTCGTCATCACACCGGATTATCGAACCTGTGAGGCACCGAAACATATAAGCCGAAACGCTCAAATCTTACGCGAAATCGCCTGTGATATCGCGGATACACATAAATTTTCTACCATTCTGACCCCTAATTACAACATCGGTCACCGGGACCACATGCATATCGATGTCCGTCCTGATGATCCTCGAATTTTTGTTCGATAGTTATACTTGAGCTTGTGCGCGCGGAGGTCGCAAATGCGTTATTGCCTTTTTTTCCATGGGAATTGCCGATTGACTCATCTCAAGTGGACGAGCTAGAGGAGGTATTGTACAGGTAGCTTTTCAAAAAGCGGTAGCAAGGCGACCCGCGAGTAAGGCAATTTCGGTCTCATTTTGACCGCGAGACCGTGGAAAAATAACAGAATCCGAAGGCGAGACGCCCCCACTCCCAGGTATTGCATCTCTTAACGGCTCCGCATTTCGAGAAGCGACTTGTACACGAGACAAATACGGCTTAGAAAATCGATTTTGACAACTTCAAATCACGCGCTACTTGTGCAAGGGTGCCGCTAGCCTTTCATCGCGTTGCCAAAGCCCGAGCAACAACCCAAAGGAGACCTCAGTGAAAGATTACACCACGGAACAGATAAGAAATATCGCGCTGATCGGACATGGCGATGCCGGAAAAACCAGTATTGCCGAAGCTATCGCGTTTTCGATGGGTATTATTAATCGGATGGGCTCCGTGCCCGCGGGCAACACGGTTTCTGATTACAACGCGGATGAAATCGAGCGGCAGATTTCCATCAGCTCCAGCATCGTTTCCGGCGAGTGGGATCGGCATAAAATCAACCTCGTCGACGTGCCAGGATATTCGGACTTCATCGGGGAGAGCCGGGGAGCGATTCGAGTGGTCGAGACGGTGGCGCTCGTCATGCAGGCGGTTTCGGGAATCGAGGTCGGAGTCGAGCAGGGCTGGCGCTCGGCCGAGGAGAATGAGGTCCCGCGTATTTTTATTATCAATAAACTCGATCGAGAACAGGCTGACTTCAAGCAAGCACTGGCCGCGGCGCAGGGAAGATACGGTCGAGGCGTGGTCGCCGCTCAATTTCCCGTCGATCAAGCGCAGCCGGGGTTTCATACGATCATCGACGTCATCCTGATGAAACAGTTGAGCTTCGCCACCGACGGCAGCGGCAAAATGACGCAAGAGGAGATTCCGAATGCGCATCGAGCCGGGGCTAACGAGCTACGAGAAAAACTCGTCGAGGCGATCGCGGAAAGCAGCGACGAATTACTGGAAGCCTATTTGGAAAACGGTGAGCTTACAGCCGAGCAATTCGCCGTAGGGCTCAAGGCGGGCATTAACAACCGCACGTTGTTTCCGGTCTTCTGCCTGGCCGCAAGCGCGAACATAGGCGTCCACAGGCTATTGGATGCCATTTGCAAGTACTTGCCCGCACCCGCCGATTTCAAAGAAGTAGTCGGTAAAAGGCTTACCAAAGGCGAGGAAGAGGTCAGGCGCCCGATCACGAGCAGCGGGCCTAACACGGCCTTTGTCTTCAAGACCGTCTCGGAGCCGCACGTAGGAGAATTATCCTTTATCAAGGTCTACACGGGAACGATAGCCAGCGGCATGGATTTACTAAACGCCACGACCAATTCGATGGAGCGTATCGGGAACCTCTTCGCGATGAACGGCAAAACGCGGCATGAGATCTCGCAGGTCGTCGCGGGAGATATCGGCGCGGTGGTTAAGCTCAAGTCCACGCATACGGGCGACACGCTCTGCGATAAAAACGACCCGATTATTTTGCCGCCGATCGCCTTTCCCAAACCCTCGATCAACGTCGCTTTGATTCCGAAAGCGCGGGCCGATGAAGAGAAGATCAGCGAGGGGTTAAACCGGCTACGAGAAGAAGACCCCTCTTTTCGGATCATCCACGATCCCGAGCTTTCGCAGATGATTTTAAGCGGCCAGGGCGAGCTACATATAAATATTATAGTTAAACGTCTTAAAGATAAATTCGGGGTTGAGGTCAACACCAAGGAACCCAGGATTCCCTATCGCGAGACCATTCGCGGAAAGGCCACGGTAAAATACCGGCACAAAAAACAGAGCGGTGGGGCCGGACAATTCGCCGAGGTCCAGATCATGCTTCAGTCCTATCGGGAAGAGGCGCCGCCGGCGATTCCGTCGGAATATACCGTGCGCGGAGAAGACGTCGACGAGCTGCCTTGGGGGGGAAAATTGAGTTTTGTCAATTGTATCATCGGCGGTGTAATCGACGGGCGTTTTATTCCAGCGGTCAAAAAGGGGGTGTTGGAAATGATGCAGCAGGGCGTCGTCGCTGGATGTCCGATTCGGGATGTACAGATCATTCTCTTCGACGGTATGATGCACTCGGTAGATTCAAACGAGAACGCGTTCAAGACCGCGGGCCGGATGGCGTTCAAGAACGCGTTTCAGGAAGCCAAGCCGGTCCTACACGAGCCGATCTGCAATCTAACGGTCAATGTACCGGAAGAGTATATGGGAGACGTCATGGGTGATCTTTCCGGGCGGCGCGGAAAGATTTTGGGAATGGAAGGCGAGGGAGGATTTCAGACGGTTAAGGCAAGAGTACCTCTCGCTGAATTATATCGCTATTCGACCAAGCTGAGATCGATGACCTCCGGCCGCGGGGGACACGAGATAGAGATCTCGCATTACGAAGAAGTCCCCCGCGAAATTGCGGACAGGATAATCGAACAGATTAAGAGCGATAAAGAGGAAGAAAAATAGGCAATCGGGTTTTGCACGAGACTGCTGTACGCTGAGGGCTTGAATTAGTAGTGGTTTGCGCCGGGAGTCGATACAGCCCGGAGAATTGTTTTAATGGCGAGCGAGGAGAGGATAGACCGAGAAAATCAAAATCGCGATATCCGTACTCGGATAAGCTGCAGGCGCATCGCTTTCGCCGTCGCCTATGGAATGATTGTTTTGACCCAGTGCGCGTTCGCGATTCACGGCATCGATAACTTCTGGCAGAAAGGGCACAACGGCTACAACGGCGCGGCTTATCATCAAGCAGCGCGTAACTCGTTAAGATTCGGCTACATATTCCCCGATCAATATTCCTGTGACTATAAAAAAAGAGAACCGAATAAATCCTTATATACACATGCCCCTCTCGGCCTTCACGCTCACGTCACCCTGAGCGTCTGGCTATTCGGCGACAGCGTACGTTCGGTGCGTTTAGTCCCCGCGCTCTATGGCATTCTCGCAACCATTGCGCTGCTCGCGGTCGTACGTCGCCACTGGGGAGATCTGTTCGCGCTGGTCGCGGGAGCGATCTACGTGCTGCTCCCGATTAACCACTCGTTTGCAAACATGGTCAACCACTCGACCGGTTTTATTTTTTGGTCGCTGATCGCGCTCGCCTGTTACTTGAAATGGGCGCAAACCGCGGAGATCGAAACGCCCGGCTCGCGGAGACCGAGAACCGGTTTGTTTCGCTCCGACTGTCGCTGGTTGGCTGCGGTTTTCGCCGCGAGCTTGATGGCGATGTTCTGGGATTGGCCCGCCTATTATGTCATGTTCGCAATCGCGATACATTGGCTTTATCTGAGCTATGACGCGGCTCACGGCAAATTGAGACACTTTCGGGGCTTAAACCGCGAGCACCTCGCGCTGACCCTTTTCTGCCTGTTTGTTTTGGCGAATTTCGTCGGATTTTTTTTCTGGGTTCGAAGCGCTCTTGGAAATTTCGACGACGTGCTCGCGAGTATCAACATGCGCACCTATCCGATGGCCGGAGATACCCAAAAGGTATGGACAAATACTCTGAAACCGGCATTCTCGCCGCTGCTTATCGCCATGGGTCTGTTGTGGGTTTTTGGCTTCGTCGTGCGTCACGCGCGCAACCAAGCCAGACATCGCGACCTCATCCCACTCGCCTTTTTTTTCGCCGGATGCCTCCATCTTCTGCTCTTTAAACGAACGGCCGTGATTCATATCTATTGGCCTTGGCCGCTGAATCCTTTCATCGCCATAGCGTCGGCGAGCGTTCTGTTCTGGTTGAGTAAGCATATTGAGTCTTTCCTTCTACACCTCGCCCCGAATGTTCTGCGGCGAAAGAACACCCCGCGATTGAGTACATCCGTCGCGTTTATCAGCGTGCTTGTGGTCCTTATACCTTTTTCGAAATGTTACCTAAAGCATACCGTTCCTCTGATCGAGCTCGGCCGCCGGTACGCGGGAGTATTCGAATTCGCCAACTACGACGCGGACTATGAACTCATCTTTTTTTTCGATCAGGTCCGCATGCAGACGACGCGCGACACCGGGGTCGCGATACACAAATCGCTACAATTTTCTATCCAGGAAAGCGCGACCCTGGACCGCTTTGCGCTAAAAACGCAAAGGCTTTGGCCTCCCAAAAAGTCTCGTGATTCGATGCCGGGCGGTTGGGTGGAGACGGGTAGTTTTAACAAGACCGATTTTAAGGAACTAATAGACATTGTATCTCAATATCCCTATCGGCAATACGGTCTCTATTATATGATCGACTACAGGCGCGAGCGAAAAGAAATACGCATCTATGATCTCGTTAGTAAACGCCCGGACCTCATGTGGAAGATCCTTGCAAACGCATTTATTCCGCCGTTGCAGGCGGTTCGCAATCCGATTAAGGAAGTACGTTTCGCTCAAACCGTCGACGGCGAAAAGATTTAATCGGCTGACACCTTCTTTGGCGAAAACGTCGGCTGGTTACTATTGAACGGTATCGAGGACGAGCGGAAACGCGAAAAAAGCTATGAAATAAAGACGCGCGAAACTTTTTTAGACCCGAGGTTGGTGCACCCCATGAGCGTGTTTAATAAATTCCTCCGCTCGTCTTTCGGGCGGGACGGCCCAATCTGCGGCGTCTCTCGCTCCTCGAAATAGCGCTGCTAGAGCACCGAACGGTTTGAAAACGCCATGATTTCGCGGTCTATAAAGGTCACCTACGGTTTCGAACCTCCTCGAAATAGCGCTGCTATTCCTTCGTCGGTTCGAAATCCATATCTGACCTTTCTATCCTCGCGAATTCAAAGG
>JAFGIB010000431.1 GCA_016929805.1 Deltaproteobacteria bacterium
CCTTCGGACCCTCCGTACTGCCGCTGGAAACGTACAGCTTCGCGGACTCACGTCCGCTTCGCTTTGTACGTTTCCACCGACAACCGTAAGGTACAGCCAGTACCATCCTCGCCGGCCCCGCGGACGCGCTCGGTTTTACAGACGAATCGGCCGCCGACTTGTTTGACCCATGAACGCTTAGATCAATTGCGAGAGTACCCCGACTGGGGCGAAGATAAAATACTCTTGGAGTTGAAAGTCGAGAATCGGTTACGGGTTTTTAACCAGGCCGTCTTTGGCTGCTTGGGCATTGCCGCCCGGCAATAGCGTTCCCGAATAGTCCGATATTATCGAGGGGAATTGGCATTCCTGACCCGTAGGCGCAACGTACCAGGCCCACGCGGTCCAGGACATCCCCTTACCCTCCATATAAGTGATCAAGCTTCTCGTCCAGTCGCCGCTGCAGTCATAGGTACCGAACTCGGTCGCGAAAAGCGGATAAGTAGCCGCGAGGTAGCCGAATTTACCGTCCCAATCGCCGGAAGGAGCTTTATTGCCGTACGGGTGCGTATTGTACGCGATGTTTGTGCCGTTGATCGCGTTGGCGCTGACCCCGGTCAAGTCGTAGGCCCAGTCAAGACCTCCAATAATGACGATGTTGTTCGCGCCCGCGCCCCGAACCGCGTCGTACATCGCCTGAAAATTGGTTTTCCAGGCGCTCCAATCTTTGATCGTCGGCTCGTTATAGAGCTCGAAAATCACGTGCGGATCGGACTTGTACGCCGCCGCCACTTTCGCCCAAAAAGCCGTGGAGTTCGTCGCGGCGCTCGCCATATAGTTATCGGTCGGCGTCTGGTGTTGGTTGTCTACCCAGTGTAGGTCGAGGATCACGTCCATCCCCGCCGCTTCTGCCCATCGGACCGATCTCGCCACGTATTTGGGATAAATGTCCGGGAACTGATTCATATAGTAGTCTTGATTCAGCGAGAAGCGGATCAGGTTGGCTTTCCAACCTTTAATACGGGCCATATCCCACGGTGTGATGTTCCAACCCGAGGAATCCCATTCCATCGACGGCCGCGCTACACCGCGAAAAATTTTGGTCTCGGTACCGCAGACGATCTTGTTGCCGCTGACCGTGTATCCAGCCGCGCAGGTGGTTTGGGGTTCGGGAGCCGTATCCTTTATAAAGTGAACATCGTCGACCCAGCAGTTGGAGGGCGTGGGAACCCTAGCGCCGCCGCTCGTGTCGTATGGAGTGTTGATCTGAAACTGAAACGAAGCCACCTTGCTCGGGTCTAATCCGCCCATTTCCCCCCACGTGGAACCGGTTTTAGGATCCTGAAGCAGCTCCGAGAAATAGACCTTGTAATATCCCCACTCGTTATCCGTGATAGTCACGTTTTTAATACCGTACTGGCTGCAGATGGGTTCGGAGCTATACGAACAGGGGGCGCCTCCGCTAGCTGTCGGAACATCCGCGTCGTTCGCTGCATCGAGAACCTTGATATAGATAAAGCTACGTTCCGGTGAGCATTTTGCCCAGAAGCCGACGCCGGTATAACCGGCTGCGGCCGCGTCATAAGTGCTCTTTTTCTTGTTGGCGTCTTGCGGCTGAAAGTCGATACCAACGCCTTCACCTGATTCTTTATCGGTACCCGCGGCTTCGATCCTGAGCGACCCTCCGCTGTTACAGGGTCCCGGGTTGGCCGTGTCGATGGTCAGGGTGGCGGGAGTCGTTTCGGACCACGATTGCCATATGGTGCCCCCGCGGGAGTCGGTTTTGTACATCGTGGGTTCGGATTGCGCGAAGTCGGAAATGACGTCCTCGGCCGGGATCGTTACACCGTCTGGACAGGAGAGTGCATTGGCGTCTCCCGTATCCACCGGGCCTGAACCACCCGTACCAGAACCTCCCGCCGCGCCTGAGCCTCCGTCGGCCGAACCAGCGACGGGCTGCGTGCTCGTTCCGCCTTGTCCGCCCACACCGCCCGTGTTGCCCGCGGTCGAACCAGCGACGGGCTGCGTGCTCGTTCCACCTTGTCCACCCGCATTGCCCGCGCCGCCCGCGCCGGACGTAAATTGGTTCGTGCCGCCACCACCACCGGGTTGACCACTTGTCGTTCCCGCGGTTTGTGCCTGGCAGGTGCCCGGCGCAACGCATGAGCCCTGGCAGTATTCCAAACCTTCGGGGCAACTATTCTCTTCGTCAGAGTTATCGTCGCTACAGCTCGCTATCAGCGTAAACGCAATGGTTGAAACAGCGATATACAGCCTCACGTGACCTCCAAAAAGTGTTGTAAACGATCTATTCAAACGAACTTAGAGTGCGTGTTCGCTTCCTAAACGGGTCATCGCGGAAACGCTAGGCAACGAGAAAGTCGGCTGTCGTTCCAATTTTGGTCCCGGGCGACCTGGTATACAGGACGACCTATATGGCGGCCGAACCGCGTTCTTTAGTCCGGATTCGGATACATTCTTCAAGCGGCGTCACAAATATCTTTCCCGAGCCTATGTAACTTTCGCCGTTTCCATTTTTTCCGGCCGATTCCAATATGGCGTTGCAGGTAATATCTACGAAGCTATCGTTGACGGCGATTTCCAACCGGACCTTGGGGATGAGATCCGGAACGATTTTTTCGCCGCGGTGTATCCGCTCTTCGACCTGTCTTCCGTGACCAGAAACGCGGCTGACGGTTATTCGCGTTATTTCCGCTTGTATCAGCGCCTCGCGGACTTGATCCAGCATGTCTTCTCGAATGATAGCGGTAATGAGTTTCATAGTATATCTCCTTATTCTCCGGCAGGTCAGATGTTTCAGGTTTGATCTCTCTAAATCGATCGCAGGTTTAACCAGCGTTAAGCATGCCGTAGCCGCGCTCTCCGTGAAACGAATGGTCAAGCCCGGCCATTTCGCTTTGCGTATCGTTTCGAAATCCGAAGAGCTTATGTATAAGAAATACCAATACGAAAGTAACGGAGGCTGCGTATCCGATCGCGAGCAAGACGGCGACAGCTTGCACCGAAAGCTGCTGCCATACACTCCAGCTCCCTCCTGCCGCTTTAGCGGCATCGGCCATCCAGCCGTCACGGATAAAAAAGGATAATAGAATCGCCCCGACGATACCACCCACACCGTGGATACCAAAAACGTCGAGGCTGTCATCGTAGCCGAGACGGTTCTTAATATTGATAGCTAGATAGCAGAAGCCCGAGGCAAAAGCGCCCAACAAAAGCGCGCCTGCAGGTTGCACCACCCCGGCGGCGGGCGTCACCGCCACCAAGCCGGCAAGAATACCACTGGCAAAACCCAAGGCCGTGGCCTTACCTTGATGCCAACTTTCGATGATCATCCAAGCCAAGGCTCCTGAAGCGGCTGCGGCTTGAGTAGCGGTCAACGCTTGAGCCGTGCTCAGTCCGCTCGCAATACTACTACCGGCGTTGAAACCGAACCAACCGACCCACAACAACCCGGCGCCCATCATCGTCATGACCAGATTGTTTGGCAGCATGGCCGTTTTGGGGAAACCACGACGCGCGCCGATAAAGAGAGCCGCGACTAGCCCGCTTATCCCCGCTGATATATGTACTACCGTTCCGCCGGCGAAATCGATCGCGCCCGCGGCTCCCATATTGAATAAAAAGCCGTCGGGCGCCCATACCCAGTGGCACAAGGGATTGTAGACCAGCAAGCCCCATAACGCGATGAAGATGCAGTAACCTTTAAACGTGACGCGCTCGGCAAAGGCTCCGGCGATCAGAGCGGGTGTGATGATCGCGAATTTACCTTGAAACATCGCAAAGACGTATTCCGGGACGCCGGCGTCCAGAATTGTTTGGTCGATTCCCTTTAGAAACAGATACTCGGTGTTCCAGCCGAGCCATCCACCAAAAACGTTCGGCCCAAAGCACATCGCGTATCCGCAAATGATCCACAAAACGCTCATGATTCCCATGGCGGCGAAGCTGTGCATCATGGTGCCGATGACGTTCTTGGTGCGGACGAGTCCTCCGTAAAACATGGCGAGACCGGGAACCATCAAGAGTACCAAAGCGGTCGAGGTCAGCATCCAAGCGGTCGCCCCGGAGTCGATTGGTTTGTTTTCACTAGCCCATGCGGTATTCGGCATCACCGTCGCGATAAACGCGAGCAAGCCAAACCAGTTTCTAATGTGTCTGAGCGCTATTGTTCTATTAATCTCCATGACAGACCGTATCCTTTCTCGTCGACCGCGCTCGCGGCGAACGGTCGCGGATAATGCAAAGCCGGTACCAATTTCTATCGGAGGAAAAAAACCTTCGTTTAAACGGGCTTCAAGCGCTTTAGGATGAATAGCCGGCGCGCTTTACGCGAAATCTCTGCTAATTGCGATACATTTTTGTGTTATATTCAGTGGTTGTTTTAACAATTTTGTATGAACGGCACAGGAAGTACCAACACGAGAATGAAAGAATGAAAGCGGCTTACACCGTCGCTCGCGAGCCCGCGCATACGGTAAAGTTGAAGTTGTATATAACCGGTATTAAATCGCATCATAAATTCCACCGGCAGTCTACTGGTGAGGTCGAGTATTTTATAATTGCATTTCGCTATATTATTGCGCTGTCATTAGAGATCCGTAGCGAATAATAGTCGATTCGCGATATCGTTGCCGCCGAACAGAGGTTTCTAAAGCTTGTGACGCATCGTTTTGAACCGTCCCAAGAATCAACCCCAGCGGGAAAGCCTATTAATAAATATCGGTCAGGTTCTATTGCGAACGATTATCCTTCGGTCTATCTTTCGTCTCGTAAAAACCGAGGATCCCCTGTAACTTCATCGGACCTACTCGATTCGCATTAGGAGGATGAAATGTCTGGTTATTTACGATTTCACGACTACTTGGTCGTCGTTGTTGTCTCTATTGTATTAGTCGGCTGCGCTGAGGATGAAGAGAAGAAAGAAGGCGGTCGCGACAGCGGTACTGAAGATAGCAGTAACGTGATCGACAGCGGTCTATCCAAAGACAGCGGTAGTTTTGAGGATAATAATATAACCGAGGACGACGCAAGCGATAGTCGGGTAGAGACAACAGACACCGGAGACCACGGAGAAACGACGGACAGCGGGAAAAAGACGTGTTCTCTCCTCTTAGGGGTTGAATGCGATGGCGATGAGGATTGCCCTAACGGAGAGGTTTGTTGTGGCACCTATCGTTCGACCCAGGCAACACCGGGGTATACGAGTATCGATTGCCAACCGACGTGTGGATTCGATTATAATTTTGTTTCCGATGCAGATGATGACGCGGGTATGCAGGATTTGCCGGATGTTGAAGAGATGCCGGATATGATGTTTAAGCTGTGCCATAAGGGTGAAGACTGCTCGGTTGAAGGATCAGACGCGGGAACGGGAGAAGCGTGTTGGTCCAGCTCAGTTCTTCCTCCGTTTCTCGCGGTGTGTCTGTCGTCGAGTATGACTTTTGGTGAACCCGCTTCGGACATGACGGCGAATGCTGTTGCCGGAGAGATCAACTGCGGCGATGAGACTTGCACGGTAGGTAATGAAAAATGCTGTTTAACAGATTTTACCGGCGATGCCTATTGCACTGAGATAGACAAGGAATGCGACTGCGATCACGCGCCGTAGCCGCCCTCTTAAACAGATCAATATCATGCAGAGTCGCGCGAGCGGCATATTCGGAGTAACAGGTTCGAAGCATACTTCTCATACCGCACGAGTACTCGAGCGATACTATCTCGAAAGCGGCCTCGGTTTTTACGAACAGTTCGGCGAGTCGGTACCCGCTCAAGAACGAGTAGGACGAGCGCTGAAAATGGCGAAACAACGGTACGACTCGAGTTCGGAAGCCGAGCGGCTTCTACCACCATCCGATGCAATTCGCGCCCTGGCCGCAACCCTCATCGAGGCGATCGGAATCGTATATATTTCGGATAGCTTTAGCTTTTGGCAAACGCTTCCGTCGATCCAAGCCATCGTTCCGTTATCACCGGCAGTGGGAATTGTGGAGAAATGCCGCGAGGCCATCGGTCACTGCGTCGCCGGACGTTTCGAAAAATTTCTCGAGTTGTATCTGGAGGTTTTAGAGCGCCTTGAACAACCCGATAAAGCCCAGCTCGAAGGCGCTCATTATCAATGGCTGAGAATTGCTGTTATTCACGCCATCGCGATTATGGAAGCGAACATGGGACTCGAATCCGCGGACAAGCGGCTATAGGAGATCGAAAAATTTCCCTTGCTCCGTATCAATGCCTGGAAAATAAAAAAAGTATATCATTTGTGGCAGAGCGAAAGCGAGGCGGCGGAAAAAGCCCAGCAACAAGTCGAACTATTACAAATCGAAAACAGCCCTACCCAATATTATCAAGGGACAAAACTGTGTTCGGAGCTGAGAGCATATTGTCGTGCTGATGACCTTTCCGGGATAAAACAGATCATGGACGACATCGAAAAGATGGCGCTACGGTTTCCCAATTAGATGCCGGCGGTTCATTACGCACGAGGAGAATACCATCGTATTCGCGGCGACTATCTCGCGGCTCTAGATGAAATAGATGAAGCCTTAAAACAGACCGCTCCAGGACAGAACCAAAACTGGGCCTTTATCGCAGCCGGGTATCTACAGACGCTGCTCGCGCTGGGCCGCGACAAAGAGACCGAAGCTGAAGCACGAAAATTTCTCAAGGCGGCAAAAAAAGAAAACCTGGGATACGTAGAGGCGTATTTGCTAATGCCGTTAGCGATTGCCCAAGTGAAAATGGGCGACTATGAAAACGCCGTCGAGACCGCCGAAACGGCCATTAATGTCTTTACCGCTCTGGGGACGAAAGGTCTGAGTCTCGGCCTTGCCTATGAAACCCGTGCGCGCGTAGCCATTTTGATGGGCGACCGGCGTAACAATACAACAGTCCTCTGGCTCGGGCAACTACCGGAGTGCGATTCGGTGATGGTTCCCGAAGCCGATCTCGTCGAAACGATTCAAGACCTCTGTGGAAGATTGGGTTTGGAATTCTACGGACCGTAGCGCTCGAGTTATTGGAAACGAAAAGCGAGTTGAGCTATGCCGCGGCCGCCTGCTTTCGGCGCGCCGCGCAGAACTCGTCGATCGCGCTGGCCGCTCGGTGGCCCGCGGCCACCGCTTGTACCACCGTGGCCGGTCCGGTCACGGCGTCGCCCGCGGCGAAAATCCCATGCTGGTTGGTCTCGAGCGTCTTCTCGTCAACCTCAAAGCTGTCCCAGCGCGAGATCGAGAGACCATGGCCTTGCGCCAGGCAGGAGAGATCCGGTTTTTGGCTAATAGCAGGTATAATCACGTCCGCCGCGATGTGGTACTCCGAGCCTTTTATGGGCACGGGTCGCCTTCGCCCGGACGCGTCCGGCTCGCCAAGCTCGCAGCGGATCACCTCCATTCCGGTTACGCGGCCCGCTTCGCCCGTGATGCGCACGGGCGCGACCAAATAGTGCATCGTCACCTTTTCCTTTTCCGCGTCCTCGATCTCCTCGGGGTTGGCCGGCATTTCAGCCTTGCTCCTCCGGTATACGATGTTTACATCAGCGCAGCCCAACCTGAGCGAGGTGCGCGCCGCGTCGATCGCCGAGTTGCCGCCGCCGATGACCAGGATCTTCTTGCCCGGCAGCGTTTTGTCGCCCAGGTTGACCCGGCGTAAAAACTCCAGAACGTCGATAAAACCTTCAAACTGTCCCTCGCCCTCAATACCCAGGCTAAGCCCCTTGTAGGCTCCGATGGCCAGGAGCAACGCTTGATAGTCCTGCTCGAAAAACGATTTCAGAGGCCGGTTCTTGTCGATGCCCTCGCCGTATTTGATCTCCACCTTGAGCGAGCGCAGATCCTCCAAAATGTCGTCGATCACGTCACGCGGCAACCGGTACTCCGGAATACCGAGATGGGTCATGCCGCCGCTGACGGGCGAGCGCTCGAAAATCGTCACTTTGTAGCCTTTGCTAGCTAGATCAAACGCAGCGGTTATGCCCGCGGGCCCGGCGCCGATGATCGCGACCCTGCCGAGATCAACTCCGGCGGGAGGCGTCGGCCGCGCGATTTTCCCCTCTTTCTTGAGCCTGCGCTCAAGGTCACCCACGTAACGCTCGATCGCGTGGATCGACGTCGCCTCGGCCTTGGCCCCTCTGATGCATTTGCTCTCACAGGGATGAGGACACACGCGTCCAAGAAGCGACGGCATCGGGTTGGTCTCCCGTAAAACCTTGATCGCTCCGATCTCATCGCCCTTGGCCAAAAGACCAACGTACTCCCCGATGCGGTTGTGTATCGGGCAGCGTTCGGTGCAGGCCGGAATCGTGCAGCGCACGCAACGCAGGATTTCCAAATCGATCTTTTCCTTTTCCATTCCCAAATTGACCTCGTCAAAGGTCTTGGCGCGCTCGACCGGGTCCAGGTGCCTCTCGTTTTGTCGCGCGAGCTCAATGCGCTCGACCGGATTGAGCTTGCCGGGCTCGGTATATGGAACCTTGAAGTTATGGTTCGGTACGATCGCGCCGAATTTACATTCCACCACCAGACACGCGGGCTCGGGACAACTTTGACAACGCTCGTAATCAACTGAGGCGACGTTGTTTTTGACCGTGATCGCACCGTGCGGGCAGATATCCTTGCAGTGCCCGCAGCCGACGCAGCTCATGGCGCAGATCTGCTCAGCTCTCTCTTGTGGATCCTGATTGCGACAACGAACCACGCTCGGCTTGTCTGTGGGAACCAGCGCGATCACGTTGCGAGGGCAAACCGAGACACAAAGACCGCATCCCGTGCACTTCACCGGGTCGACCGTGGGAACCCCAACGCCGTCAAGGCTGAGAGCGCCGTAAGGGCACGCGCGCACGCAGTTGCCGAAGCCGAGACAGCTAAACTCGCACGCGAGATCTCCACCGTATAGCTGCGAGGCGGCGATGCAATCGTCCAGGCCATCATACATGAACTTCTGAGCGCTGGTGCCTCCGCGACCGCCCCGGCATAATACAACCGCCTTTCTCGGCTTGATCTCCGCCGCCTTTTTTCCCGTGAGAATCGAGACGATCTGAGCGACGTCGTTGCCGCCGGGCACGCACAAATTAGGAGGAACCTCGGGCCGAGTAACCACCGCCTCGGCGTATTGCTGGCAGCCGGCAAAGCCGCACTGCCCGCATTGACCCTTGGGCAGCTCTTCCGCAACCTCGTCTATCAGCGGATTATACGCTACCGCGAGCTTCTTCGCCGCGAAAGCCAGCAGTAAACCAAAAGCGAGGGCGAGAGCGCCGAGCACGATGACCAGTGTTACCGAGTGGCTCAAAGATACGACTGACAAGATAAACACGATAAATCTCCCTTGGCGAAACTAGAGGGCGATCATGCCCGAAAAACCGAGAAACGCCAGGCTGAGCAATCCGGCGGTTACAAACGCGATTCCGAGCCCCTTGAACGACTCGGGCACCTCGCTGTGCGCCAACTTTTCGCGGATCGAGGCCATGATCAATATCGCCAACCAGAACCCAATCCCGGCGCCTACCGAGTGCACCAGGCTACGAACCAGGTTGAAGTCGTTTTCCACGTTGATCAAAGGAACGCTGAGCACCACGCAGTTGGTCGCGATCAACATGAGATATATGCCCCACATGGCGTACAGCTTGGGCGCGAATCGGCGGGTGACGATATCGACCATCTGTACCGTGGAGGCCACGATCAGCACAAAACAGATCGTGGTGAAAAAGGTCAGGTTCAGCGGTGTCAGCACAAAGAAGTAGACCAGCCAGCCGAAAAACGACGCCACCACCATCACCGCGGTTACCGCGACTCCCATCCCAAGGCTGGCCTCGAAGCTGGAGGAAACCCCGAAGAAGATGCATAACCCTAAAAAGCGAGTGAGCACGAAGTTGTTGATCAGCACGGCCGATAAAAATAGCAGCAGATACTCAAACACGTTTCACCTCCATCGCGTCGCCCGCGCCTTCGAGGCGTGCCGCCGCTCGCGCTCGTTCGCGGGCCGCGCCGATCGAGCGGAATAGACCGATAAACAGCCCGATGGTGATAAAACCTCCAGGCGCGAGGATAATCATCAAGATCGGTTGATAACCCTCGCCGAAAATCGGCCGACCCCAAAAGCTCCCGCTGCCGACAACCTCGCGCGGCACGCCGATGACCAGCATGGCGATTAAAAAGCCGAGCCCCATTCCAAAGCCGTCGAAAAAGGCCGGTATGGGCTTGTTCTTACTGGCAAACACCTCGGCGCGAGCCAGAATAATCGCGAATACCACGATGAGCTTCAGGTAGACGCCGAGCGCTTGATATAACACGGGGAAGAACGCCGACATGAAAAGCTCGCACATCGTCACCAGGGTGGCGATGATGAGGATATAGGCCGGCATACGGACTTTGGGATTGATGTAATTGCGGAAGATCGAGGTGAAGAGGTTGCTGAAGCTCAGCACGAACCAAACGCTGAGCCCCATCGCCAGCGAGGTTTGTACCGAGTTGGTCACCGCCACCGCCGGACAAAGCGATAACGCCAGAACGAAAACCGGGTTCTTGCCGAACACGCCGTCGTCGATCAGCCCGGACAGCGTGGTTTGTTTGGAACCTCTAAACGGCCCGGATATGGCGGCTATCTGTTCGGCCGGGCTCAGCGCGGAACTCGTCTCTTGATTTTCACTCATGTTTTCCTCCTTCCGCCTTGATTTCTGCTGGTATCTCTTTGAAGTCATCGGCGGCGAGCGTGGCGAGCTGCTGAAGCCGCTTTTCAAACGCGGTCGCGATGGCTCGCGAGGTGATGGTGGCGCCCGTGATAGCCAGGACCTTGCCCGGTTCCGGGCTTTTGGAAACCTCGAGCTGGCCGACTTGGAGGCCGCGGAAACGCTTGATGAAATTCTCCTCGCTCGCCTTCGCGCCCAAGCCGGGCGTTTCGCGGTGCTTGATCAGCCGGAAATCGACAATCGCGAATGAGGTATCCACGCCGAGCATCATCGCGATATGCCCCTCGTAACCCCGGGTGTTGACCGGCAAGGCATACCCCATCAGCTTTCCGTCGGCGTCCAGGCCGCGAAACCACTGGGACCCCTCGGCAAAACCCTCGATGGCCTCAAAGCTCAGGGCCGCGGGCAGAACCTCTTTCATCGCTTGCGCGCGCATCTGCTCTTCGTTTTTCTCGCGGATAGGCTGGGTAAAGTGGTTGATGGTCGCCAGGATCACCCCGGAAAGCAATCCGGCCATCATCAGGTTGACGGCGATGCCGAAAATGGTGCTTTCTTTTTCAACGTGTGCGGCCGTGGTCATGCTTGACCCCCTTCAGTCTGGGACAGATCCGAGCGAGGCGGTTGCGCCACGAAGATGCGGTCTATCATCGGCGTGGCGCAGTTCATCAGCAGGATCGAATAGCAGACCCCCTCGGGGTAGCCGGCGTAGCGACGGATCAAAAAGACCAATAACCCGCCACCGACGGCGAATACGATTTGCCCGCGCCGCGTGATCGGGCTTGTGACCATGTCTGTCAGCATGTAAAACGCGCCCAGCACCAAGCCGCCGCTGAGCAGTTGAAACAGCGGATCACCCGTAAACAACCCCTTGTGTCCGAATACCCAACCGAGCAGCGCCACCGTCGTCAGGTAAAACACCGGCCCCTGCCAGAAAATATAGCGTTTATAAATTAAAAAGACGCCGCCGAGGATGATCAGAAGCGCGCTCACCTCGCCGATACATCCGTTGACATTGCCGAGAAACAGGCTCTCGAGCATGGCCTGGCGGCTGCCGAAAGTCGCGATCACCTCGGACATGCCGTCGTGGCCGAGCTTCGTTGCTTCCTTGAGGATGCCGAGCGGCGTGGCCGTCGTCACGCCGTCTACCGCGCTCGGCGCCAGCGACGCCATTTTCGTCCAGGTCGTCATCTGCACCGGAAAGCTAGCGAGCAAAAAAGCGCGCCCCGCGTGAGCCGGGTTGAAAATGTTCTGGCCCAGGCCGCCGAAAGCGTGCTTGGCCACGGCGACGCTGAAGACGCTGCCGAGCGCGGTCATCCACAACGGCAGACCAACGGGAATGCAAAACGCGAGCAACAGTCCGGTGAGAAAAGCGCTGCCGTCGTGCCAGGTCCTGGCTACGCCTCGCTGTTTTTGGATCACGAGCTCGGTGATAACGGCCGCCAGCCCGCTGACGACGATCTGTAAGAGCGCTCGCCATCCGAAGATGTAAACCGCCCAAACAGCCACCGGTATCAAGGTAGCGTTGACCGTCCACATGATACGCGGGATGGTCTCTCGAGTTCTGATATGCGGCGAGGAAGCAACCGAAAGTAAAGGTGCAAGCAGCCGTTCATTAGCCGCGGTGGTTGGATTTTTGTCTGCCATGTCGACTCGCTCCATTTGGGCGCTCGCCCTGCGTTAGGCTGCCCCTACTCCGGCTTTGGTTTCCATCTTAGCCGCCTTGGCCTTCGCGTCGGCTTCGGCGATCGCTTTTTTTAAAACGCGAACCGAATGCACGATCGGACGGTTGGCCGGACAGCTATACTCGCAGCTACCGCACTCCACGCAGTGTAGCGCGTTCGCCCTCTTGGCCCCTTGCCAGTCCCGCTCGCGTACATAGGTCGGAAACGCAAACGGAGCGAGCCCCATGGGACAGGCCTCGAGGCAATTTCCGCAGCGCAGGCACGGTCCCACGGGAGGAACCGCGATGTCGCGTTTGCTCAAAGCGAGCAGGCCGCCGCTAGCCTTAACGATCGGCGTATCGAAGCTGCTTTGAGCCACGCCCATCATCGGACCTCCCGCGACCAGACGCGAGAGGTCACTGGTCGTACCTCCGCAAAACCGGAGCAGGTCCGCCCAGGTTGTTCCAACCAGGACGCGCACGTTTTTAGGTTGATTGACCGCGGAGCCGGTCACGGTCACCACGCGCTCGATCAAGGGAATGCCGCGCACCACGGCATCGGTGATACAGGCCGCGGTGGTCACATTCTGCACTACCACGCCGAGAGCCATGGGCAGTTTTCCCCCCGGCAGCCATTTACCGAGGATAGCCTTGATCATGCTACGTTCCGCGCCTTGCGGGTAACGCGAGCGCAGCACCACCACGCGACAGCCTTGAAGTCGCTTCGCGGCTTGGCTCAGCGCAGCGATTGCCTCCGGCTTGTTGTCCTCGATACCGATATACGACTCGGTCGCGCCCAAGGCTTTGAGAATGATTTCCAACCCGGTCACCATATCCTCGGCTCTGGTTCGCATCAGCGCGTCGTCGCTCGTCAGGTAGGGCTCGCACTCGGCTCCGTTGAGAATGACCGTTCGAACCGGCGTGTTCGCAGGCGGAGTCAGCTTGACGTGCGTCGGAAAAGTCGCCCCTCCAAGACCGACCAACCCCCCGTCGCGGATACGCGTTAGGATTTGATCTCGGGTCATGGCTCTGAAGTCGAGCTGCTCGGGCTTACCTTTTACCCAGGTCTCCTTGCCGTCGGGCTCGATGACGATGGCCGTTCCCTTGCCCATGCTCGGGTGAGGATGGGTTTCGATAGCCACGACCTTACCCGAGGTCGGCGCGTGTATCGGCACACTCACAAATGCGGTCGGCTCGGCGATGAGTTGGCCTTTTTGTATTTCGTCGCCCACTGCAACCACCGGTTTGGACGGCGCGCCCATGTTCTGGTGGATGTGGACAAAAAGCCGGCTCGGCATGGGCAAAGCTTCGATCGGTTTTCCTTCCGTCCGGTGTTTATGGTGCGCGACCTTCGCGCCTCCTTGAAAGTGATAAATCATGAGCGCTCCTTGTGGCTCGCTGGAGCCGCCACCGCTGTTGGATCCAAAGTTTCAAGCTGTTGGCTCGCGGCACGCCCGTCGTTTTCGGTACTCGAAATTCCAGCAGTAGCGGGGTGACTCTCCCATAACACACTTATGATCGTCAAGCCCTTACCGGCCGGTGAGCTCTTTTCGACGCGATAGATCAAGGCCCCGGCGCCGATAAGCCCGAGCAAGCCGCAAGCCGCGGAAACCGCGAGGCTGGACAACTCCAGGACTAACGCGGCGTGCCATCCCGCCCACGCTAGTAATCCCGCTGACAATACGGGTAGCCAAAAAACCAAAAGCATGACCCATAGCATTCTCTTATCGTCGGAATCCAACACGACGTGCTGTCCGACCTCTGCACCAACGGGGTTGCCCGCCTCTACCTCCGCGATTTCGTCGTCAGGCGAGTGATGGCCGCAACCGGCGCAAAATGCACTATGGCAAATTCGAACCCACGCAGTCGCATCCGTGCGACGCACGACTCGACCTATCGTTTTCATCGATAATTTTCCTTTATAATCCCTAACGTTTTAAAAGAGAACAAGTAACGCGTTTTGCGCCAACGAGGCTGAGAGCGTGTGTAAAAAGGTCCTCCGCTCGTCGTTCGGGCGGGACGGCCCAATCTGCGGCGTCGCTCGCTCCTCGAAATAGCGCTGCTAGTCCTTCGTCGCGGCTCCTTGCATCTTGGAC
>JAFGIB010000432.1 GCA_016929805.1 Deltaproteobacteria bacterium
CGAAACCAGCTCGATACGAACCTGGCCCGAATATGGGCGCCAGAAGAATCTGTTCAACCTGAAGTGGGTCTAGTCCTTCGTCGCGGCACCTTGCATCTTGGACCGTCGCGCTCCGAAATACTCGGTCGGACCTTATTAAACACGCTCTAAGGAGCGCGGTTCGCCAACTTTTCGATCTCATCGAGAGCGATGGTGAATGCCGCTGAAATATCAGAGCGTCTGATAAAAACCTGCCGTTCTTCTTCCTCTTTCGCCGTCGCGTTGTTTCCTACCAGAAGCTGAATGCTACGCGGCTCGGCCTTTTCCCCGGTGCTCGTAACACTGATGCGAAGGCGCGGGCGGTCAATTCCCTCTTCGGCCGTGGGTGTTCCGTACGCCATCGCTCTTGAAGCCCTTAGCTGCGTGAGACGCTCCACCAGTTGTTCTGCTTGCGCTTGCGTGCCTTTGCCGTCCAAAAAACGAAACCCTCGATCCTGACGGCGTGCCTCAATCACCTCTTTTCCCTTTTCGATCTTCACGCCGTTGATCTGTTCCTTTGAGTAATCTACCAGGGTGCGACTTACGAGAGGCTGAGAGCCGTAATCGAAAAGCGCTTGTGAAACCACGAACACCGCTTGATCTTTTCCGAATTGGGCGAATCTACCTCCGTCGACCGCGTTCCCGATTTTCAGCGTGGTGCTGCGAATCTTTGACGCTTTTTTATCCAAATCGTCGCTCCCATGCTCGTGACTCGACTCATGATCGGCTTTCGAATAGCCCGCGGTAATGACCGCCGCGGGATTATCCAATCCATGAATCGGTTCCGCGATATCCGCCACGAAGCGCACGGCCTCCAGCTGCGAAAACAAGCGGCCTAGCTCGTCTAATATCGCTCGATCCGCCTTGGCGTTAATAGGTTCGATAATTCTCCAATCGTTTCCCCCTTCTTTTTTTGCCTTTTCCGTAACGCCCTCGCGCTTTACCGTAAGCTCGACCAGCTCCTCCCCGGTGTCGTCCAACAACTTGAGTCTTCGAAAATGCGCCGATGTGGCCTCGAGCAGCTCCAAGGCGGACGCGGGAAAAGAGGCCACCCAAGGCTCATCCGCACGCCTTACATAGAGGGTTTCGCCCTGCACAACGCCAACGCTCAGTAAAAGCTCCGGCTCTTTTTTAGAACGAATAAAGCGAACCGAGGCCTGCGGCTTACTGATTCCTCGCGTCTTCGATATTTCCTCGTCAAAAGGTGTCGACGCGCTCATTTCCACGGCCCTAAGCCGCTCGAGCCAGCGCTCCACCGCGTCGGTGTCGGCTTCGCCCTTGGCAACGACCCGCTTATCGATATAAGCTTGATAACTCCATTTGCTCTTGTCGAAATCCAACTCCAATCGCCGCTTGCCGGCATCGATACGAACCGCCTCGACCTCGCTTTCCCGCAACGGCAACAAGCGCTTATCGCGAAGGGTTTCCACCGCCTTGCGAACCGCCTCCAGGCTTTCATCCGAGACGCACATCACCGGCTTGTGCTCGCCGACAAGAACGTACGATTCGTTGTCTCGTTCGCCGCATTTTGCGCCAATCCTAATCTGAAGCGCCTGCTTTTTTGCCTCCTTTTTTTCCTTATCATTCGAGACCGTCGGCTGAATGACGGCTTCGAGTACCGGCGCCTCAAGTCCATAGCGCGCGAGATCGTCGACCTTCTCGGATATGAAGCGGGTCGCCTTTAACCGATCGATCCCGTCTATCAATCCCTCGACCGCATCGGACGAGGCGAGCGCCACGCTCGGCTTGGTCATCCAGTAGTCGCCCTTGCGCTTTTCGACCCTTTTCTCTCCGTTCTCGTCTCGAATGACGATTGACCCGGTCGAGTAAGCCGAGACGCCGTCGTGAAGCTTCTTGGTATAAAACTCAGCGGGATCGCGACTGAGCGCCTCGTATATCTCCTTATTGACGATATACGCGCGAGCGGGGTCGTCGAGCTGCAGATAGTAACCAAACCCTCTGGCGTCTCGCTTGCCCAAGACTATCGGCATACGTCGCGAGCCGATGGTATACCACGCCCGTACCTTCGGTTTGTCCAGACCGAAGCGCTTTCGATCCGCTTCACCGATGTTTTCTAATATGCGCTTCGAATCCATCCACTCGAGAGTGCTGAGCAGAGAATCGACCTCGGATTCGTCAGCATCGGCGGCCCACGGGCGGACTAACCTCCAGCCGTGTTCGTCAAGCTCGTCGACGCCGCCGGCCGTCTTCACCAATACAGTGTTCTTGCCCTCGCTTTCGATCTCCAGCTTCTGCACGCGATCGCGTACGAACTTTTGAATCAGATGACCCTTACGCTTATCCAGCTCTCGACTGGTGATGGCATCGCGTTCAAAAAAAAGGATAAACGCCGCCATAATGACAGTGATAACGCCGAGAACAATCGTGGTCCGACCCATAGAACAGCCCCGTTAAGAACGCCGGTTCAGCCAAACGGCAAAACCGAAAACAAAAACCACACCTGGTAAAAGGACTATCAGCTTAAAAAATAAACCCGATAAATCCGCTTGGGTAAAGATAACCGATCCGCTTTTCGCCTTTTTGGCGGGTATCGCGATCAGCGCCTCGCGTTCGGTCAGCCATCCCGTCCAAGCGCTCGCGAGATGGTAGTTCGCCAGCTCCGGCGAGTTCAGCAGCTCGCCTCTCAGCCAATCGCTGTCTCCGATGACGACCAGACGACCGCGGGGTTTGTCATCCGCGGGCGAGGCTTCGGGATCAGCCAGAACGCTTTTGGCAACCGCGAGCGACACCGGACCTTTGATATCGCTTTCATCTCTCTTGGGTTGCTCCGCTTGGTTCTGTACCCGCGAAATTTCCTTTTCGCCGAACGCCTCCGCGGTTGAACGAAGTAGAATTTCAGCCTCGCTCGCTTCAAGCGGACGAATGCTGCGCGCGAGCGCTAGAAAAACCCGAGCGCGATTCTGTAATACCCGGGTGGTCGTGTGATCGCCGAATTGCGTCACCAAAAATTCTATCGGGTTGGTCGAAACCAGATGGTCGCGATTGAGTTCGATTACCAAGTTCGAATCGATCGCTATGCCGAATCCGCGCGCCATCTCTTCCAAACCGGTTTTTTGTATCTCGTCGCGCTCGATCACCGGGTCTAGCGCCAACAGCAAGTTGCCTCCCTCGCGAAGGTAATGAGCCAGCAACTCGGCCTCGTCCTTGGCGAACGCGCGCGTGGGGCCGACGACGAAAACCGCGTCGCAACCCTTGGGGATACGCTTTTTGCCGAGCGTCTCGATGGCCTCCCACTCGAGATTATCGTGCTTCAGCGCTTCTTTGAGCGACTCGAGCGTTCGCTCGTCGCCCGCTTCGATCGTCCACTCGCCGTGCCCCTTGGCCAGGCACAGCTTGGTCGCTCTTCCACTGGTTACTTCAACCACGGCACCGGTGATGGCTTGTTCTGCCTTTACATTGACCTTTCGACTCGCGCGCTCGTCCTCGGCGTTCATGTCCCATTCCAATAAATCGTCCCGCTTAACGCTCCATTTCTTATCGCCCGCGGTCACGACCGCCGCGACATCGACGCCGACCTCGAAGTTATCGAGCAACGCCGCGCCGAGACCGAAGCGTTGAACCAAGACCTGAAACTCCGCAGGCTCGCGATCGGGATCGACAGCGTGGAGATGAATTCGACGCGAGCTCGTTTGATAGCGCTTTAGCAGCTCGTTGGTCTCGACGAAGTTCGGCTCGCTGCGGGACATAAAGAGGTAGATATCGACATCGGTTGAGAGCTTTCTCAGTACCGCCTTTGATTTGTCCGATAGCGTAAATAAACCCTCGCGGGTGAGATCAAAGCGCTGGTAGTGGCGGAAGCTCAGGTAGTTGGTCATCAATACGATCGCCACGGCAAACAGCGTCGATAGGCTGAACGCCGCTCTTATCGCAAGCCGGTTTTTCCTCGCGCGATCCGCGGAAGCCTTTAGCTCCGAATCCGATGCGTTTTGTCGATTCTGTAGGCTCTCCATCACTACCACCTGTTGGCTTGTAAGACGCGGATCGAAAGAAAGACGCACAACGCGGCTAAGGAGATGTCGTAAACCACGAACCGGGTATCCAGTATTCCCTTGGAAAACGCGTCCATTTGCGACCACATTCCGATATATTCAAAGATCGCGGCCGCGCCCTCGCCGGAATCCATAAACACCAGCATGTTGAGCAAAAACAATCCGGCCAGCACTAGAAAGGTCAATGTCGCGGCCACGATTTGATTTCGGGATACCGCGCTCATCAACAGCCCCACCGCCATGTAGAATAATCCGATGCAAAACAGTCCGAGATAGCTCGTCGCGATCACTCCCCAATCGACGGCATCTTCGCCGGTCCCGGCGGAAAGCCAAACGTAGACCAGGGTCGGCACCCAGAGAACACACCAAAAACAGATCGCCGCCAGGTACTTGCCCAGGGCCACGGAAATTTCGGTTAACGGCGCGGACAGCAGGGTTTCCAGCGTGCCGCTTGACCTCTCTTCCGCGATCAGACGCATGGTGATGATCGGAATGAAGATGCACAGGGGCAAATAAAATAGAGTTGTGCCGCCGAAAAAAGCGCTCAAGGGGCTGATCGTCGCGCTTCCGCCGACCGGTTGAGAGGAAAAGAATCTCGCCAGTAGATAGAAGCTGATTCCGGAATAGAGCAGCCAAACCAAGAGAACGACGTAGGCGATGGGCGAAATGAAAAACGAATGAACCTCGCGTTTCGCGAGCGTGAAGATAGCTCTCATCTCACCTCTCCTTGACCCTCGCCGACAGCCTCTTCTTCCTTCGAGCCTTGGCTCTCTTCCTGGTTTTGCTCTTCCGTCGTCAAGGCCGCGAAAACATCTTCGAGCGAGGTCTGCTCGCGGTGTAGCTCGCGCAGCTTGAGACCCGCCGCCGCCACGGCCTCGAATACCGCTTCCGATATTTCAGGCGATGGATCGGTCTCGACGCGAACGCGCATCAACGGCGCGGACGGATCGTCTTGAAGCGGCGCGATTTCAACGACCCGGCGCACTCCGGCTACCTTCCGTAATACCGAAACAAACCTTTCCTCGTTGCCGCGTCCTTCGAGCATTAGAAGCTGTCCGCTCTGTCCCTTGTTGCGTAAGTCCCCGGGTATGTCCTCGCCGACCAGCTTGCCGCGATGAATTATGAGCACTCTGCCGCAAGTCGATTCCACCTCCGGCAAGATGTGAGTCGACAATAGGATCGTGGTTCTTCCAGCCATCTCTTTTATGAGATTGCGCACCTGGCGAATCTGATTCGGATCGAGCCCCGCGGTAGGCTCATCGAGGATCAAAAGCGGCGGATCAGCCACAATCGCTTCGGCAAGACCGACACGAGAACGATAACCCCGGGATAGCTGACCGATAATGCGCGTTCGAACGTCGGTTATCCTAGCCATTTCCATGGCGGATTCGACTCGATTTCTGAGCTGTTTTCGGCTGATTTCTTTTAGCCGCGCGCGATATCTCAGGTACTCCTCGACGCGAAGCTCCTTATATAGAGGTACGGTCTCAGGCATATAACCGATGCGTTTTCGCGCCGCGACCGGATCATCCACCGCGTTGATACCGTCGATTAAGATGGTGCCCTCCTCAGGAGCCAAATAACCGGTCAACATTCTCAGGGTGGTGGTCTTTCCCGCTCCGTTTGGTCCTAAAAAACCAATGATCTCGCCCTTTTTAACGTGAAAACCAACGTCGCTAACCACCGTGCGATCGCCGTATTTCTTGGTTAGGTGTTCGACTTGAATCACGGATCTTTCCTGGTTGGCTATTCGATACCGACCTGCGATGTGGCAAGCCGAAGGGGCAAATATAACGCCTTTTTGGCGACTGGCTTGGAAACAGATCCGCTTTTTGGATTATTCCGTCAACCCACCCTATTATGTATTCAAATGTGTTCTACGGATACGATAGCTCGTTTTTTAGCTCACATGGCCCTTTGCGCGGCGGTCGTGTCCGGCGGTGCGCTATTTGTCGACAGCACCAGGACAGCGACCAACGCGGTTAGCGATGAGCAGATCAATCCCGATCGCATCGGCGAAAAGCCCGCCGAAGAAGAAGCGTTTAGCCGGAATGGTCCCGTGGTCGGAGCAAACGGAAACCGCCTTTACCTCGATAAGGGCGAAACCGCGGACTGGGGGCTAGGCAACTCTTTTCGAAACGGGCTTGTTATGACGGGCGCTACGCCTCATCGGCTGATTCTATTTACCTTTGATGATGGACCGGATCGCCGCACCACGCCTTTACTTCTCGACCGGTTGGATGCGGTCGGCGTCAAGGCCGTGTTCTTTCTGATCGCGAGGCGGATTACGGGCAACACGCCCATCGAGAGACAGCACGCCAACATCGCTCGGGAAATCGTCAGGCGAGGGCATATTGTGGGAAGCCACACCCACGACCATCTTCAGTTACCGCTGCTCGGCAATGAGGACGCCCTGTATCAAGTCACTCAAACCGAAAGGGTATTTCAAAAGGTATTCAACCGGAGACCTTGGCTGATCCGACCGCCGGGCGGCGCGCGCTCACCGCGAATCGACCGATTGCTTTGGGAGCGGGGTTATACAACCATGCTTTGGAATATCGGCGCTGGAGATTTTCAAGTAAGCACGGCCGAACAGGTATTTCGAACCTGGAGAAACGTATTTGAACGAAGAGAAACCGATGAGGGTGAACGCGGGGGAATTATCATGCTGCACGACACCTATCCCTGGAGCGTGGACGCGTTTCAGTTGATCGTGATGAACCTGATGGATAGAAACTGCGAACTTTTAAAGCGCGGTGAAGAGCTTTTTGACATCGTGGACGATCCAAGCTTTTTCTTTCGTGCCAGGGGGAATCGCACCGAGAGCGCCGTATCGCCGCCAGCCACTCTCGATTCCAACCTACTCGCGAGTCGACAAGAACGATTACGCAGGCAAACGGCCGAGCGCTGCCGACTTAGTACCTTCCAATAAATTGGCACAATTCCGTACTTTATCCGGTTACGCCGTCCGGGCAGAACCAAAAAATGACTTGACTGCAACCGGCAAGAAACCTACACCGTCACCATGGTGGGTCTGGTACTGAAATGTGAGGTGTGCGGGTTTGAAAATCCGCGGGGCTGGGTTTGCTGCGCGCGTTGCGATCAACTTCTCGGTCCGACTCACTCCGACTCGAGAAAGACCTCGACGACCAATTCGATAACGCGCAAGGTTGCCCCCCCCGCGCAATCGGAACCGCGAAAGAAGAGGCCGACCAGACCGCCGTCGAGCCCTTACATCATCGACGGGACCAAAACCAGTCATGCGATTATCGGCCAAGATTCCGCTGTCCAGGCGATACAACAAGGGCTTAGGACCGCCTTTAATAGACGAGGCGCGACGCTTACCGCGCTACAAGGAACGCGGGGTTCAGGCAAGACACGCCTACTCATACACGCCTCGGAGCTCGCGGCGAAGCAATACGACAAAGTCCGCTTGCTGTACGCCGTTTGTAGACCCTCGGATGACGGTCCGTACGCGCCTTTTTCTCGTTTATTACTGGAGCGGTTTGGGGTCACGCCATCATCATCGCCGAGCACGGTTCGCGCTGAGATGGCGGTCGTTATCGGTGAAACGTTGAAAAGCACGGACGCCCCGCTCGTGTCAGAGACAACCCATCTGCTCGGCCATATGGCCGGCGTGCCTTTTCCCGATAGTCCGATTCTAAAATCGCTTTCCCACGAGCCCGCTGAGCTTCACGCGCGCTCGATTCAAGCAGCACGTCGATTCTTAGAAGGCAATGCCCGCGATCACCTTCTGTTAATAATGCTCGACGAGATGGAGAAAGCGGAAAACGAGGCGTGGGATCTTTTGGACGCTCTATTGGAGAGCCAAAGCCCGATTGCCGTGATTGCCGCGGGAGGGGAATCTATACTCGAGAGAACGCGAAAGCTGGCGCATCGATCGTGGGTCATCGAATCGGAGATTATACCCTTTAGCAAAGACGAAATCGCGCAGGTGGTGAAGCTGTTCGTACCCGAGCTAAACACCCTTCCCGAACCGTTCATCGCCGCCCTCTCGCACCGCTCGCAAGGAAACCCCGGCGCTATACACGACTTAATAGAAGGCCTGTTCGAGGGCGGGCTTTTTATTGAAAGTAAAACCGGCCTTGAGGTCGATTTACAAAAAATAGAAATGGGGGTGCTTTCGCTCACCACCGAGGACATCATTCGCTCTCGGCGCGATGCTCTCGAAGCTTATGAACGCGAGGTGGTCGAGCGCGCGGTTGTGGTGGGTGAAATTTTCTGGGATGGCGCGGTGTTAGCCATGCAACGCTCGGAGAACAGCCTTGTCGAGCATCCCGCTGAGCCGCTCGATGTTTGGCCGAATGACGACGATGAGGCCAAGCTTTCAGACGCGCTGAACAGCTTGGAGGAGAAGGGCTTTGTCGTTTGTATCGAACGTACGAATATTCCCGGACGCAATGAATACACCTTTCAACACGCGGGTACGCGCAGCGTCATCTACAGCGATCTCCCCGAGGCGATACGGGTAAAACGACACGCCGTTATCGCCCGTTTCTTATCCGTCACCCCGGGCTTGCGTCCGGAAGGCATCGATGCGGTAATCGCGCCTCACCTCGAACGCGCCGGACGCAAGGCAGAAGCGGGACGCGCCTTTTTCAATGCCGCGGAAGAGCAAGGCCGCCGGCTGCGCACGACCATGGCGCTGCGCTTGATCGAAAGAGCGCTGTCGCTGATCGAGCCGGAAGATCTGACCTATCGGATCGACGCGATGCACAAATACGGTTCTCTGCTCGTTATGCTCGGACGATACGACGAGGCGGAATCGGCTTTTCGCGAGATTCTTCAGCTCGCCTATACCCTGGGAGCCCGAGGCAAGGGGGGTGCCTCGTTTAATCGAATCGCCCGCATCTATCGCGCGCGGGGCGTGCATGAAAAGGCGCTGAAATATCTGCAGCGCGCCTTGCGCCTATTTCGCGAAGCAAACGATCAGAGGGGCGTGTCCAGTACGTTGGATGACATGGCTCAAGTCTATCGATCACAAGGGAATCTAGACGCGGCCTTAGCCGCGGCAAACGAGGCTCTCGATAACCGAATATCGGAAAAGGACGAACGCGGACAAGCGCTCTCGCTGAATACAATCGGCAACATCATGCTGGACCGCGGGGATTTCACTTCGGCGCAAACACGCCTAAAGGCCGCTCTAGAAATCCGTTCCTCAATCGACGATCACGAAGGCGTGGTGCAGACGCGCATCGGACTCGGCAAGCTGGCCTACTTCCAAGAGCAGTACGATGACGCGATCGAGAACCATCAAATCGCGCTGGAAAGAGCGCGAGAAATGGCGAACAACCATTCTCAGGCGATCTTGCTGAACCTGCTGGGAGAAGCATTTTTGGCAAAAGGAGCGTTTCTAGAAGCGGAAACCGCGTTCAACGAGGCGAAAGAGATCGCCGAGCGGATAGCCGATCAAGCGACTCTCGTCGAGGTGGAGTGTAACTTCGGTCTGTTGGCGCTGCGAACCCACAAAACCAACGCCAAGGATCTGCTGGAAAACGCGTTTCAGATGAGCGTTAAGTTCGGAACTCGAGAAGCCCTTGCGCGGGCGCATCGGGCGATCGGCCGGCTGCGCGCGCAAACGCTGTTCGACGACGGCGGCAAAATGGACAACAATGCGGAGAGCAGTTTCCGAGAATCAATAAAAATTTTCGAAAATAGCGGCAATCGCCATGAGCTCGCGCGCACCCTGGCGGAATTGGGTTATCACCTGATCGAGCGCGGGCAACGCAACGCCGCTCGCCAAGCGCTGCAGACCGCTTATCAGACCATGGGCGAGCTGAAACTTCTAGACCAACGCAAGCTTGAAGAGACGTTGGCGGAATTATAAGTAATAAGCCTAAGGTAAAGAGCATCGCATGGATTGTGATCCGCTCTCGAGACCGGAAGCGAGCGGCCGGCTAGCTAGCTATGGCGATCTGCATCAGCGGGTACTGCCGCGATAGAGGCCGCATCGCGGTTCGGGTCGCAGGCGGGGCGATGCTGTTTAGCGGTCAAATGCCCGAAAGGGTACGAAACGATCTATCACGAGGCTTACATGGTTGAACTACGCGGCGGTCCCGCCCTTTCGCCTTTTCGCTCGGCTAAACTGCTGAAGATAATTCAAGCGCACGTTCCGGAGGTTTCGGCGCTTTACGCGGAATTCGTGCACTTCGCCGCGCTACGGCAAGCGCTCGATCATCCGGAACAAGAAGTTCTACGGCGCCTACTAGAATACGGACCGATGCGCGCGAAGAACGAGCCCCGGGGTAAGCTCTTTCTGGTCGTTCCTCGACCGGGAACGATCTCGCCGTGGTCCTCGAAAGCAACCGATATCGCCAAAAATTGCGGCCTCGCCAAGGTCAGGCGGCTGGAACGTGGCACCGCGTTCTACCTTACGGCCGCGAGCGGCGCTTCTCTTAGCGAGAAGCAGATCGAAAAGATCCTGCCCTTGATCCACGATCGCATGACGCAAACCGTACTGTTCGCCATTCGCGAAGCCGAGCGGCTTTTCATGCAAGCTGAGCCGAGGCCGCTTCGAACCGTGAAGTTACTGAAAGAGGGGAAAGAGGCCTTGCTCGCGGCCAATCGCGACCTCGGCCTCGCGCTCTCGGATGACGAAATCGAATATCTGCTCGAAAGCTTCCGCGTCCTGAATCGAGATCCGACGGACGTGGAATTGATGATGTTCGCCCAGGTGAACTCGGAACATTGTCGCCATAAGATATTCCGGGCGGAGTGGCTGATCGACGAACGGCCGCAACCCGATTCGCTTTTCGACATGATCGTCAACACCTACAGCCGAAATAGCGAGGGCGTGCTCTCCGCGTATAGCGACAACTCCGCGGTTTTTACCGGGCCGTTCGGACAGCGATTTTTACCTTCTCCAGAAGACGGGATTTATCAGCGCCACGGCGAAGAGATTCACTTTTTATTAAAGGTCGAGACCCACAACCACCCGACCGCGATTTCTCCGTACCCGGGCGCGGCCACGGGCTCGGGAGGCGAGATCCGAGATGAAGGTGCGACGGGCAGAGGCGCCAAGCCGAAAGCGGGGCTCACGGGCTTCTCGGTCTCGAACCTGCGCATTCCGAATTTCGAGCAGCCCTGGGAAGTCGATTACGGCAAGCCGGAGCACATCGTTTCGAGTCTTGAGATCATGCTTGACGGTCCGATCGGCGCGGCCGCGTTCAACAACGAGTTCGGCCGTCCGAATGTGTGCGGTTACTTCCGAACCTTTGAACAGAAAGTCGCGTCCGCCGCCGGAAGCGAGGTCAGGGGGTATCACAAGCCGATCATGGTAGCGGGCGGTTTGGGCAATATCAGGCCGCAACACGTCACGAAGGCTGAAATCCCCGTGGGCGCGAAAGTCATCGTTCTCGGCGGTCCGGCCATGCTCATCGGGCTGGGGGGCGGCGCGGCTTCGTCGATGGCGTCGGGCGCGAGCAGCGCGGAGCTCGACTTCGCCTCGGTACAGCGCGACAACGCGGAGATGCAGCGGCGTTGCCAGGAAGTCATCGACCGCTGTTGCGCCCTCGGCGAGGCATCGCCAATCGTCTCCATCCACGACGTCGGAGCGGGCGGTCTGTCCAACGCGTTGCCGGAGCTTGTACACGATTCAAATCGAGGCGCGACCTTCGAGCTGCGAAATGTCCCCAACGACGAGCCCGGCATGTCGCCGATGGAGATCTTCTGCAACGAATCGCAAGAGCGCTATGTTCTCGCGGTGCGCGAAGAGCGGCTGGAGCGCTTTCGAGCGATCGCCGAACGCGAGCGCTGCCCCTTTGCCGTACTGGGCGAAACCACCGAGAGTGAAGAGCTGGTCCTGAGCGATAAACACTTCAAGAACAGACCTATCGAGCTACCCTTTTCGGTTCTTTTCGGCAAGCCCCCGAAAATGGTCCGCAAAGTGACGAGCGAGCGGCGGTTAAAAGCCGGGCTCGACCTCGATGAGGTCGACCTACAAGAGGCGGCGATGCGCCTGCTTAGGTTGCCCGCGATCGCGGACAAAACCTTTTTAGTTACCATAGGCGACCGAACGGTGAGCGGTCTCATCTCGCGCGACCAGATGGTGGGACCGTGGCAGGTGCCGGTTGCGGACGCCGCGGTTACCTTGACCGATTACGACGGCTACCGGGGAGAGGCGCTGGCGATGGGCGAGCGCACGCCGATAGCCTTAATAGATGCGGCGGCGTCGGCGCGCATGGCGGTCGCGGAAGCCGTGACCAATATCGCGTCGGCGCCGATCGAATCGCTCGGCAAGGTCAAGCTCTCGGCGAATTGGATGGCCGCGGCCGGGCACCCGGGGCAAGATCTCGCGCTTTATCAAGCCGTCAAGGCGGTCGGTATGGAGCTTTGTCCAGAGCTCGGGCTGACCATACCGGTGGGCAAGGATTCGATGTCGCTGCGCACGCTCTGGCGTGAGGGAGATACGCCCAAAAGCGTGGTCGCGCCGGTATCTCTGATCGTCTCGGCCTGCGCGCCCGTTGCGGACGTTAGAAGAGTGCTCACGCCCGAGCTGCGCGTCGACGCGGGCGAAACGACTCTGTATTTGATCGATCTAGGCGCTGGAAAGAATCGCCTGGGAGGCTCCGCTCTGGCGCAGGTTTACGGCCGGTTGGGCGACCAGCCGCCCGATGTGGATGACGCGCAACGCCTAATCGCCTTCTTTTCCGCGATTCAAAAGCTGAATCGGCAGGGACTCATCCTCGCTTACCACGACCGCTCCGACGGCGGGCTATTCGTCACCCTGTGCGAGATGGCGTTCGCGGGTAACTGCGGTCTTGAGATTTCGCTCGACGCGCTCGGCGCCGACCCCAAGGCGATTCTCTTCAGCGAGGAGCTCGGCGCGGTAATTCAAGTACGAAAAAAGCACGCGGCCGAGGCGCTAGAGGAATTGACTCGCAGCGGTCTCGGCGCCGCGTGCCGCGCGCTCGGCGAGGTCACGGCCGAGGACAGAATCGCGTTTACCATCCGCGGCCGCGAGCTTTTGGCCGGCAAGCGCACGCTGTTACGCAAAACCTGGTTCGAAACCAGCTATCACATGCAGGATATGCGAGACAACTCTCAATGCGCGCTTCAGGAGTTTCAAAACAAGGATGACGCGGACGACCCCGGCCTGAACGCGAAGCTAACCTTTCGCCTATCGGAAAACCCCGCGGCGCCTTTTATCGCGCGCGGACTTCGACCCAAGGTCGCGATCTTGCGCGAGCAGGGCGTCAACGGGCAGATCGAAATGGCGGCGGCCTTTGACCGAGCGGGCTTCACCCCGGTCGATGTGCACATGAGCGACATCATCGAACGGCGGGTCCGCTTGGACGAGTTCCGCGGGTTGGCCGCTTGCGGCGGGTTTTCCTACGGAGACGTGCTAGGCGCGGGCCTGGGCTGGGCGAAATCTATCTTATTTAATCCCCCGGCGCGCGAGCAGTTTCAGGCCTTTTTCGCACGCCCTGACACCTTCACCCTGGGCGTATGCAACGGTTGCCAAATGGTTTCGAGCTTGCGTGCCTTGATACCGGGGTCGGAGCATTGGCCGCGCTTTGTACAAAATCTATCAGAGCAGTTCGAGGCGCGGCTGGTGCTGGTAGAAATTGAAAAAAGCCCGTCGGTACTGCTAGCGGGCATGCATCAAGCGCGGCTGCCGATCGTCACGGCGCACGGCGAAGGCCGCGCTCAGTTCGCCGATGATGACGAGATGCTGGCCGCCGAAGCCGCCGGCATAGTGGTCTTACGTTATGTAGACAACCGCGGCGAGGTAACCGAGCGCTATCCACAAAACCCCAACGGCTCCAAGCGCGGCATCACCGGCGTGTGTAGCCGTGACGGGCGCGTCACGCTGATGATGCCCCACCCGGAGCGGCTCTTTCGAACCGTGCAGCACTCCTGGCACCCCGACGACTGGGAAGAAGCGGGACCGTGGATGAGGCTCTTTCAAAATGCCCGCGCGTGGGTCGGATAGTCGCTTGAATTGCTACGTCGTGACCTTCGCGCGCTGCGGTAACCCGCAGACCTGCGCTCCGGGGGTAGATGAACGAGCTAAGTAGAGCTATAATAAGCTTATGGAAGAGGATAAAGGTTTTCATAATAATCATATTGGCGAGCGTGAAGCCGCAGACGTGCCTGCGGAGTGGCTTGCCGACTTCGAGGCCGCGGCTCGGCGTACACTAGAGACACGATTCCGCTACGCGTTCATACGCACCTATAAGCCGGTGCTCGACGATGCGGAATTTCGAGCCTTTGACAGCACTGCTCAATACCGACAATGGTGCGAGGAAAACTTACCGGATTGGTTGGGGTATGGCCGCGTTTGAGTATAGACAGGCGCAGGAGATCAGAGATCGATTCAATCTCTACGGTATACGCTATCTTTTTATCGGAAAATCCGCTGCTATTTTACTCGGTTTCCCGGATACAACTCAGGACGCGGATCTTTTCGTGGACAAAAACCCGGAGAACTGCCGGGCGCTCGTCGCGGCGTTGCGCGAGATCGGTTTCGCGTTAAGCGACGCACAGGCTGGCGAGATAGTAAGAGGGAAGGATTTTGTTCAACTTAAAAACGGCCCTTTCGACCTCGACTTGGTCTTTGCACCCGACGGCATTGAGAAGTTCGAAGACGCCTGGCGGCGACACGTCGAGATCGAAGGCTTTCCCGTATGTCATATCGACGATATTATCGCGAGTAAAGCCGCGACCAACCGGCAAAAAGATCGTGAATCTTTACCCCGCCTGCGCTCGTTTCGCAGCTACCTGCGTAGCAAAAACGTAGGCCGCTCGTAAAAAAGACTCGGACGGATTCTAGCCTCGAGTTTGGCGATTATTGATATAAAAACTTGCCCCTGCCCGAGTAACTCTATTTTGGTAGAAGAACGAACACAACCGCAGGGCACGGGCAGGGGCAGGTTTATATAAGAAATCGCCAAAGTCGAGTTTAGTTATTCGCTTGACAAAAAACGCCGCGTCTTAGATATTGCATGGTCAAATAGGCAATTGCGGTCCTCGCGCTGTTATTCGTAGTGGAAGTAAAGGCGAACAAAATGAAGTTGTTTTTACGGCTAATTCGTAAAAAGGAGCATTTGTAATGGCCTCATCTATTGCGCGTTATGTTTTTTCCATACTCTCGATCGTTGCGCTGTTATCGGCGTGTGAAACGCAAGGGGGGGGGGTAAGATAGATAAAACCGAGAATTTGTCGGTTACGCGACAAGCGCTGAGCAGCAATCCACCGGATAGCGATTGTACCTTTGATACTTATAATGGACACGAATACTTTTTCTGTAGAAACGATCGAAATTGGCAGCAGGCCCGCGATAAATGTTTAGCTGTTGGAGGAGACCTGGCTATTGTCGAGACCGCTGCTGAAAACGACTATATACAAACGGCATTGACGGAATCTTCTTGGATTGGCGCTACTGACGAAAGCGTCGAGGGTCAGTGGATCTGGGCCAAGACTAGCGAACAGTTCTGGAGCGGGGGATTCAACGGACACACGGTCGGTGGTTCATATGAGAATTGGGCCTCTTTCCAACCGGATCGGCGCGTCTGACGCGGAAACAAGCGGTGACTGGAAGTGGCTGGCATTCGACCAGCTTTTCTGGAGCGACGGAGGTCCGGTTGATAACGCATATACGAATTGGGAGTTCGGGCATCCCGATTGGCTAATATACGGCGATTGCGCGGCCAAGGATCCACCAATTGGAAACGGATATTGGGAGACCTTCTGCTGTAATCTTAAGGTTCCCTATGTATGCGAGTTATACGACGAGTGCCCGGACGATCCTGACAAGACCAAAGTTGGCCTTTGCGGTTGTGGCACCCCGGACACGGACGAAGACGGCGACGGCGTACCGGCGTGCATGGAGGAGTGCGATCTCGATCCATACCGGGTGACGTTCGGAGAGTGCGGCTGCATAGGCGCGCCCTTTCCGCGGGACGAGAATACCCCGTGCGGCGATTCGTTCTGCGGCGACACCATGTGCGACGGTGAGGGGAGCTGCGGCAGTCCGACTCTCGACAGTTGCATCCCTACGGGGCTCCCGCCACACGGTTGCGAGGTGCGGGTGCACGACAATCACGCGTATCTGTTCTGTACAGATGGTCTGACGGTTACCGAAGCGCGCGAATACTGTGCCGAAGCAGGGACGGGGATGGAGCTCGTGCGTATCGATGACGACGACGAGGACGCATTCGTGGCGGATAACCTCAGCGTGTCATCGTGGATCGGCGCGACCGATAGCGCGGACGAGGGGCAGTGGCTCTGGATGGACGGTGACACGCTGTTCTGGGAGGGCGAGAGCAGCGGCTCCGGTGGTGCTGCGGTCGATTGGCTGTACGCCAACTGGGAGCATACGCAGCCCGATGCGGACTCCTCGCTCGACGACTGCGCGATCTACGCGCTATCGGGCTCGGGGTCGCCGGTAGGTTGGGACGATCGTAACTGCGACAGCCAGTACGGCTTTGTCTGCGAGGTCGTGAACCAATGCCCGACGGACTCGATCAAAGACAAGCCCGGGTTCTGTGGTTGCGGTTCGTCGGAAGACGTGGTCATCATCGACGGCCGGGAGGTGGTGGTCTGCACCGACCAGTGTCCCGACGATCCGACCAAAAACGCGCCGGGCAAGTGCGGGTGCGGGATACCGGATTCGCTCTGTCCGATCGAGTGCCCGTATAACCTGTTCGACCCGAACAGCCCCGTGTACGGTAAGCTGCAAATGGGACGCTGTGGATGCGACACGCCGGACGTGGACGCGGACGGCAACGGGGTTATCGACTGCTTCGAGGGCGAATCGCAGTGCGGGACGGCCGCTTCGCCCGAGCCCGAGGGGACGCCCTGCGACGACAGCATTTGTGAGCAAAGCTGCCCTGTCAGCACGGTGTGCGACGGCAACGGTGTGTGCGGAGATCCGGACGCGTGCGCGCCCCAGGGCGGCGGGACGTGTGTCTTCAAAGTGTTCCGCGGCCACGTCTACTGGTTCTGTGAAGGGCAACTGACGCGCGCCGAGGCGCGGGCGATCTGCGGGCAGGACGGCGCCGGCTACCTCGTATCGATCGACGACGATGCCGAGAACGAGTTTTTGCAAGCGAACATCACGGCTGATAGCTGGACCGGGGGCAACCAGACAACGGCGCCCGGAGAGTGGTGGTGGGCGAACAGAACGTTCGAAGAGGCCAAGCCCTTCTGGGACGGAGGAGTAGGGGGCGAGCCGTACCGCAACAGCGCGTACGCGAACTGGACGATCGGGGAGCCATCAGGAGGCGACTTCGCGGTAATCATGGCGGGCACGGATCCGGACGCGGGCAAGTGGCGGGCGGATAGCGGGGGCGCGCTCGCATTCGTGTGTGAGAAGTCGCGGCCGTTGGCGCCGTACTGCGCCGAGGAAATAGATTGCCTGTCGGAGTACTTCGGCGTTGGCCCGTGCGGGCCGACGGACGAGCCCTGCGTGCCGAAGGAGCAGGCGCTGCCGACGATTTTTGCAGGCATGAGCCCGGAAGAGGCGATCCAGGCAGCTACGAACTGTCACTTGGCATGCGAAGTTTGCGACGAGAACGACGAGCAATGCAAGCAGGCGTGCGAGGCGGCGTGTGCAGCTAACGGGATCGTACCCCCGCCCGAAGGCTCAACCTGTGAGGACATCGGTGACAGCATGGAGATCGGCGAGCAGTGCTTGCTCGCCGAGGACGAGGACGGCAACCCCCAGTGGTATCCCGATCCAACCACAGGCGACCCGATCCCGTGCCAGGAAACCGCCGACTGTTTGCAGCACGGGGATCTGCCGACGGACGTGGTGTGCGGCTTCTGGCGGCAGTGCACGGTCGATCCCGGATCATATCCCCCCGACGCGGGGCCGCCGCCGCCGCCGTGTCCGCCGGGGAGCAATCCAGGCACGCAGCGGGTCTGCGGCAAGCCGAGCCCGAACTGCCTGACCGGGCAGAGCGATGACCCCGAACGCTGCTATACCACGCCGCTGATCTGCGAGCCGGCCGATGCGCGGCAAGAGGTGGAGACGATCGGGTTCCCCGAAGGTCCGCCCACACCACCCTGCCCTCAAGATTTGTTCGAAGAGGATCCCGTGGAAGTTCCGGACCTGACCGTGGAGTACCCAACCTGGGATAAGCCGTGCATGCCGGAGTCGCCGGTCTGCGCCAATCACGACGGTTCTGGGGGCAGGGGCCATGAACACCCCTACTGCTTCTATCAAGGGGTTATGGACCTTCCGGTGGACAACAAGATCGACGAGCAGTACAGCCAGACTCGGGCGAAAAACCAGAACGCGAGCGGTAGTGAGAACATCATCGACTTCGAACTCACGCCCCGCCTGGACCTCAAATACCACGCGGAGCTCGGGCCGCTGGGCGTGCCGGACATCAATGTCACGGCCGGCGCCGGGCTCAAGGCCACGGTGCAGTTCAACGGGGACAAACTGCCGTTCGGCGGCGAACCGGTGGAGATCGTGAACCTCACGGCAAAAGCGTACGCGGATCAGTGCCAGGTGACCACCGAGGGCTCGCGTATCCGGCTGTTCGGGCATGACTTCCTACCTACGGGCGGGTCTGTCTACGAGCCCGTGGGAGACTGCGTTGAGGCATTCGAAGCGTTCAAGAAGTATGCGAACCGGGCGAGCAAGGCGATGCGGGACGTGGCCTCGCTGCTCAAACAGTACGAGAGCGCGCAAAATGACGGAAAGCGTCTCGATCTGAGCACGTTGTGCGAGGCCGGCAAAGTCTTCGACGATCCGCCGGAGGACTTCCCGCTGCCGATGAACTGCGCGGATCAGCCGCCCGAGTCGCACATCAACGAGCTCATCAACTACTACGAGCAGCAAGTGGTCGCGCTGCAAGCAGCCGGCGCAGCGCTCGCCGACAATGAGCTCACCCTGTACAATGAAAAGGTACCGCTTGTCGGGGGAGACGAAAAAAGGGGCGACGAGGAGCAAACGCTGTTTGCGGCGAACTTCATGATCGGGCCGATCCCGGTCACGCTCGAGGCGTTCATCGCGGCGCACTACGAGATCGGGTTGTCGGTCGGCTACCGGGTCCAGCCGGGTCAGGCGGTGGCCGCGCTGCTGGGTACTAACGTACAGACCGGAAAGGGCCACGAGCTATTGGCGGTGTTTGTCAACGGCGGACCCAACGCTACGGCGTTTCTGGGCTTCTTCGCCGGCGTGGGCTTCCACGTGGGGCCGGTTGGGGCCAAGATCGGGATCGAAGCGGAGCTCACGCTGGGCAGCATCAACCTGACCGTCGAAGGCGGTGCCGGCTTGATCATGACGGGCGAGCCGGATCCGCGGCCGCTGGGTGAGGATCTCGCTTCGCTCGTGCCTCCGGGCCAGGACGGCAAGCCCCAAACCCTCATCGATCCGCTCGTGTACGACCTCAAGCTCGGTTACTCGGCCGAGTTAAGCGCGGATATCCAGAACATTCTCTCCGGCTCTATCAACGCGAAGTTGAAGTTGAGCTTCTTCTTCTTCAGCATAACCTACCGGCAGCGGCTGCTGAAGTTCAACGGCTTCTGTACGACTGAGGAGGAGATGAAGTACTTCCCGTGTCACATCCCGATCTTGACGCTCGGGGGCGCCACAACGCTCGCGGATCTGCCGTGGGCGAAAGTGCGAATGAGCCAGATGCTGCCGAAGCTCAAGTACCTGCCGTTCGTGCCCGAGCCCGAACCCGGAAGCGCGCCGGAAGCACAACCCGCGGACCTTAGTCAAGTCGAAGAGCTCTTCTACGACCGGCTGTGTAGCTGCGTGGCCGAAGGTGACGAGTGCATCAGCAATGGTGACTGCTGCGACAACCTGCCGTGCGCGGACCACGGCACGGGAACGAAGACCTGCGGCTGCCGCGAGTTTGGAGAATCCTGCGCCACAACCGGCGACTGCTGCGCGGAGTTGTCGTGTATCAACGGTTTTTGCGGGATTATTATTGAATAGCAGAGGCCAGGAGGAGGAAAAGTGAAGGTTTCAAGGTATGATCTTTTCGTCATCTACTCGCTGCTGGCCTTGCTGGTCCTGGGCTGCGGCGACAAGGACGACGGAAACAAAGAGCCTAAAGGCGTCGCCGGCTCTGCCGCCGACGGCGACGGCGAGTCGGGAAGTTCCGGCATGTCCGCGTCGGGTCAAGGTGGCGGTGGCGACTCCGCGACCCCTGGTCAGGGTGGCGGTTCTGGTACGACGGCAGGAGCTAGCGGGTCCGCGGGCAGCAAGGAGCAGACGCCGCCGCCGGAGATGCCGCGCGAGCTGGGTCCGCCAGATGGTATCTACTGCCGAAGCGCATTCGGTAAACCGCCATCGGAGACTTGCTCTGCAGGGTCGCGCTGCTGTCCCAACGACGCCGGCGGTAACCACGAGCAGGTGTGTATTGCCGACGGCGGCAAGTGCCCTGTGTGCGATGCCGTCACCTGTGGCCAGCTTTTGTGCGACGGCCCCGAGGACTGCTCCGCTGGCCAGTTTTGCTGCTACGCGAACCAAGGAATGTGCGAGTTCAATCCTGAGGACTGCACTCCGGAGGATTCGAGCGCCGAGGACTCATACTGGATAGTCGTCGAGTGCCAGGCGCGCTGCGTGGGCGACCAGCGCGATCCCGACCACGGCATGGTCGTATGCAAGGACGACCGCGATTGCCCCGGTCCCTACGTGGCGGGCCGGTGCCGGGAGCTCAATACCGGCCAACTGCCGTATGGCCTCAAAGCCTGTTATGGCTCGGGTACATGATGGAAGCGACGCAACGCATGGCGCAAGTTGACAAGCATATCCCGATGTTATGCTCGCTGCTGGCCTTGCTGGTCCTGGGCTGCGGTGACAAGGGCGGCGGAAACGAACAATCGAACGGCGCGGCCGGCTCTGTTGTCGCCGGGGACGGCTCGGTCGCGGCCGGGGGCGACGCGTCGGGCAACTCCGGCATGTCCGCGTCGGGTCAGGGTGGAGGTGCTGGAACGATAGCCGGAGCCGGCGGGTCCGCGGGCAGCGAAGAGCAGACGCCGCCGCCGGAGAGGCCGCGTGAGCTGGGTCCCCCGGACGGCATTCAATGCAAGGGCTTGTATGATTCATCCCCGAAGACTTGTTCAGCAGGGTCGCGCTGCTGCCTCAACAGCTCGGGCGAAGAACAAGGTCAGTTGTGTATTACCGACGGAGGTAAGTGTCCTCTGTGCGATGAAACCGACTGTGGTCAGCTTCTTTGCGACGGCCCGGAGGACTGCCCCGCCGGCCAATTTTGCTGCTA
>JAFGIB010000039.1 GCA_016929805.1 Deltaproteobacteria bacterium
GTCCTCGCGCCGGCTCGTCAGGTACAGCAAGTACCATCCTCGCCGGCCCTGCGGGCGCGCTCGGTTTTACGGGCGAATTGGCCGCCGGCTTGTTTGACCCCTGAACGCTTACGCACGGATGGGCGCGTCGAAGCTCTAGACCGCCGCGCTTTATTACCCGCTGTTCGGCGAGCTCACAATATAACTTTCAACGGTTTACCCACCCGTAGGTGCGGTTGCGAGGGGGCTTGAGCCATTTGATGAGCAAAAAGCCCGCGACAAAACCTCCGATATGGGCGAAGAACGCAACGCCTTGGCTCTGTACGCCGGCGCCGAGCGACCCGAGACCGCCGAATAGCTGGATCAGAAACCAAAGAAAAATAAACAGCACCGCGGGTAGCTCGCGGATGAAGAAAAAAACGAAGATCGGGATTAGCGTCAATACCCTCGCCCTTGGAAAAAGTCTGAAATACCCGCCCAATACGCCGGAAATCGCGCCCGACGCGCCCACCATGGGAACGGGGCTCAGGGGATCGATGACGACTTGAGCGGCCGCGCCCGCAAGGCCACACAACAGATAGTAATAGGCGAATCGCCTAAAACCCAAGGTGTCTTCGATATTATCTCCGAAGATATAGAGAAACCACATGTTGCTGATCAAGTGAAGCCAGCCGCCGTGCAGAAACATACTGGTAATAGGCGTGCTCAGGCTCATGAAGCTAAAGTCCACGGTCAGAGCTCGAGGTATAACGCCGAAACGAAAGACGAGGCGTTCGAGCTCAACCAGAGGAAGCGACAGCTCGTAGAGAAAGACAACGACATTGGCGATGATCAATGCGTAGACTAAGAGCGGTGTCGAGCGTATCGGGTTGATATCGCGAAGAGGAAACACGATTCAGCAACATGGTCCGGTCTAAGAGGCGTTGAAAAACATCCTACCCTAGATGCCGAGACCTCTCGGGTCAACGCAATCCGCTTGGCAATCGTGGATCTACCAAAACGCGAAGTTGTTTTTGCGCGAGCTCTAAGCGTCATCGCAGCGCAACCAGCTCACGAACACCCCGAGCTTATCGCAATAGACCACCGCCACGACGCCTTCTTGGTTGCGCGCGATTTTGACCTGACGCGCCTCGCCGTCAGTTCCGCGAACCACGGTTTTTGGGCCCATACCCCTAGAGTCGACCAGTCGTACCTGGATTTCGCGCCCGGCGTCTTTGCCCTTTTGTACCGGCGCGTCCGCCGCGAAGATCAAAGCCTTGGGCGCGTCGATCGCGGCCACGTGTAAAAGCCCATAGCCGGTTCCCGGTACGAGCGGCGCCACGGTTCCGCACTCGGGATCGATCTGTATCAAACCGACGGCGCTCGTCGCGGCTTGGCCGACAGCCGTGTAGCCCACGTAGGTCCCAAAGCCATTGTGCGCCGCGGCGAGCTCGACCGGCGTAGCGACCATACCCACGGGCACCGCCACCTCGGTTTTCTCCGGCGCGCCTTCGGGGGTCAAGGGCACGCGTATAAGCGGCGAAAAACCTTCCCGCGCGTCCACCACGAGCAAAACCGGCGGGGATAAGCCTTGGACAAATACGGGAGCGGCCGCGCCCATCGCGGGCGGCTTGATCCGATGTACCGCTTTTAGATTACCCATAGGATCCAGTACCGCCAGCCGCGCTTCCATTGGGGTCGTGCCCTCGGTCCAGGCAACGATCGGCTGATTTTTGATCTGAGAGACCGCGGGCGCAAATCGGATGTCCGCTCCTCGTTGCGCGACTCGTATCAGTGACCCTCCGGCGGAAGGGTTTTCGATCCGCACTTTGCGAAGGTAAACCGCCCCGTCGCTATCGCTAAAAGCCAAGGCGATAGCTCCGGGACTCAAAACTCCCAGTCCGGGCGGGGCAACCCGAATTCTACTCCCCTTTTCCACACGTTCCGTCACCAAGGGAATCGGAAGCGACTCGTAGGAAAGTCGAACCACGAAAACCCGCTCGGCTTTTTCAGCCTGAATATAGCCGGCGACGAAGAACTCATTGCCGACCGACACGATCGATGACGCTCCGGGTGAAGGCCAAACGCGCGTCGCTTGCTCTTTGATCTGTATACAGCCGCGAGCCGGCGGTTTGTCGGATTTATGCACGCGTCTCAGGCCAACCGAGCCGGGAGAGGCGTAATCCTCGGACTCCAGATCCGCCAGCGGGTCCTCTGACTCGATGGTTTCTTCCCTGCCGCTGGAGGGCTCGGGCGCGCGTTTCCGAGGCTCCGCTTCGGCTGTCGCCGCCGGCTTATGCTCGGGCTCGGCGGGGGACTTAATCGGAGCGCCGGTTGAAACCGCCGGCTTCGCGCGCTCGGCCGGGGGTTGAGCCGTGGGTTGACCGTGAGAGCACCCCGGCGTCATACCGAGTAGAAAGAGAAACACGTACGCTTTCGCCCTAACGAACGGATATTCGCGCTCGAGCGCGCGTGTACGGCACATCGATGCCGGTGAAAACGTTATGAAGCTCGTTATTTTTATCATATTCATGAGAGACTATCGTCCACGGCTTCTCAACCCGAGGTTGTCGCACAAATACGAGCTGAAGCTCTAGCCTGACGCCGCTTGGCGTAAAAAAAGATCTTCGAGCGTGTCGCGATGCGGCCTGATGCCGATCACCCGCGCCCCGTTTTTCATCGCGGTTTCGATCACGCTCGGCAACATCTCATCTCCTTGAAGCACCAGGGTCAGCTCACGCTCGTGGCCCTGAATGTTCACTCCGATGCTCGCCAGTTGTTCGCGCAACTGCGGGCTGACCTCGGAAAGCTCGACCTCAACGCGCCTTTCCTTAGGCTCGAGCAAGTCGTCGAGCGCTCCGAGAGCGCTCAGCCTTCCCTGCTTTACGATCGCCACGCGGTCGCACAACATCTCGACATCGCTGAGCGTATGACTCGTGAAAAGCAGGGTCTTTCCTTGATTTCGGTGCTCCAGCAAGACGTCCCGAACGTCTTTTCGGCCGATGGGATCGAGGCCCGAAAAAGGCTCGTCGAGAATCAAAAGCTCCGGTTCGTGCAACAACGCTTGCGCGAGCCCGAGACGCTGCAGCATTCCCTTTGAAAACCTGCCGATGGGTCGATCGACGGCGTCGGCGAGGCTGAGCCGTTCGATGAGCAGGCGCGACCGCTGCCGGCGTTTTTCCGCGGCCATCTCGGTCAGCCGACCGCAGAGCTCCAAAAACTCGAGCGGTTTGAGGTATTGATAGATGTAGGGGTTTTCCGGTAGATAACCCAGTCGCAGCCGCGCCCGGCAGTCGCTGTTCGGCATGCCGAACAAGCGGATGCTGCCCCTGGTGGGAAAGATAAGCCGTAGAATCGCCTTAATCGTGCTGGTTTTTCCCGCGCCGTTGGGGCCGATAAAGCCGAAAATCTCCCCTCGCTTGACGTGAAAGCTTATCCCGCGGACCGCCTCGACGCGCTTTCGAAAAAAACCGATATGATAGGTTTTGTAAAGATCGGTTATCTCGATGGTCGCTTCTTCGGACGCCATGGGATGAAACCTCCAACCACATCAAGCCGAGAAATAATCTTAGTTCATTGCAGCGCGCCGGGGAAGCAACTTACGCGATTGCGTCCCTCTGACTTGCTTCGGTACATCAGCAGATCAGCGCGTTCGATCAGCGAATCGGAGGAGTCGTCCTCTTTGGCCAGGGTCGCGCCTAAAGAGAGCGTGACGCTGATATCCTTCCCGTCGACCTTTATCCGAGCGGTTTCCACCAGACGGCGCAGCTTCTCGGCGGTGGTACATAGCTCGGCGGCACCGACCTGGTGTACGATCGCCACGAACTCCTCGCCGCCCCAACGACAGATCACGTCAGAGGAGCGTATCCCATTGGCCAACGTCTGGGATATGGCGGATAAAACCCGGTCGCCGACATTGTGACCGTGGTCGTCATTGATCCGCTTAAAAAAATCGAGGTCGGATAAAATCAAACCGAATTGCCATCCGTACCGTTTCATCGCCGAAAGCTGCGCCTCGATATTCATGATGCAAAAGCGTCGATTTCCGATGCCGGTCAACGGGTCGAGCAACGCCATTCGCTCGAGCCTCTCGATCTTTTTTATGGCCTCGACCTCGCGCTTGTTTTCGCTGAAAATCTCTACCGCGCCCGCCACCTCCCCTCGCGAGTCGACGAGCGGCGACACCCGCGTCAGGGTAGGGATCAGATATCCCTCTTTGTGATGGATGTAGACCTGTTCGGCGATAAGCTCCCTGCGCCGCATGCAGTTCATGGTCGGACAGTCGTCGCAATCGCACAGCCTGCGCCCGTTCTTGTCCATGTGTAGCGCGATATCATTGGTACAGCGGTGGCCGACGACTTCCTCGCTGCGATAACCCGACAGGCGTTCAGCCCCTTTGTTCCAAAAAGTCACCTGTCCGCTTTTGTCCACGATGCAAACCCCGTCGTACAGGTTGTCTAAAATTCTTCGATAGTACGTTGCGTCCTGTTTCATCTGTCCGACTTCCCGTTGCGATTGCCCGTCCGCGACGAGTCAGATTCGCGAATCCGCTTCGCTTCAAGAGAGGCTGAGGATAAATCGAGTATCTGAATCGCACAAGACACAACGCGTACCGCGAGCGTTTTGCGGCTCAACTCTAAAAAATTGAACCGCGGCGGGCTTACTGGCTAAGCGGCGAACAGGGCGTTATGCTCCTTTCGTGGATCCTTCGACCTTGTTGAGCATGCTCGAGGAGGCGTTCGACCGCTTGGGCGTGGCTATTCGCGTGGAGACCATGCCCGAGGAGGCGCGACTGGTTGGAGGCTTATGTATCGTGAACGGCGCCTATTCGGTTATTATCTCGGCGCGCGCCAATACCGCGGAACGGGTGGATGTGCTTCTGGACGCGCTTCGGCAATTAGATACCGAGTCGATCTGGCTGCCGCCCGCGATTCGGGAAAAAATTTCAGGAAAAAGCCATTCGAATTGATTTTTCAGTCGCGAGCCAAAAGGAGCAAGGGTGACGAGCACCGGAATTGTTTTATCTGGAGGAGGAGCGCGCGGAGCCTATGAAGTAGGCGTGCTCGGCTACCTATTCGGCGCTTTTTCCCGGCGAGTGGGAGATACACCCGGTTTCGACGTCTTCAACGGCACGAGCGTAGGCGCTGTCAATGCCACCGCGCTCGCTTCTACCGCGCACGATCCAGTGCGGGGCGTAGAGATTCTGTCAAAAGTCTGGCTAGAACAAAACCTCTCGGATGTTCTTCATTTCAACCTCCGACAAGCCGCGCGGATCTACCGCGTGATCAGCGGCGGGGATGATCCCTCGGGCATTTTCGATCCCAGACCTTTCACCAAGCTCGTCACCCACAAGATCCCTTGGCGCCATCTGGCAAACAACCTTAAATCGAAACGAATTCGAGGCCTTACGGTTAGCATGACCAACCTTAGAACAGGTCGGTCAACGCTTTACGTGGACCGCGCGCCCGGAGTGGCCTTGCCCCAATCCGGTCTTCGCATCGAGGTACGCGCCTCCGCCATCCGCCCAAGCCACGTCCTGGCCTCCGCCGCGATGCCCGTGATTTTCCCCCCGGTACGAATCGGAAACGAATACTTTTGCGACGGCGGCATCCGGATGAACACCCCCACCTCGCCGGCGATTCAAATGGGCGTCGACCGGATGCTCGTAATCGGCGTGTCAACGCCGGGAAAAGTCCCGTCCTCGCCGCCTTTGAGCGAGATAGCGGCGCATGGCATCCGAGCTCCAAGCGCGTCCGCACTATTGGGCAAGGCTTTGAACGCGCTGATGCTTGACCACGTGGATCACGATCTCGCGGAAGTACAGCTCGTCAATCAGATCTTAGCGGACGCAGAAGCGGTCTGCGGGGAGCGATTTCTCGAAAAGCTCAACGGGCAAGCAAACCAAAACGGACGCCCGTCGCGGCGGCTTATCCAAACCTTTGTATTGCGTCCTAGTGTCGATATCGGCGAAATCGCGAGCGAGCATTTGCGCACGCACAAACTACGGCTCGGAAAGATATTGGGCAAAGCCGTACTTCGCACGCTCGACGTGGGCGAAGGAGCGAGCGCCGACCTCGCGAGCTACGTTCTTTTCGACAGCGATTTCTCCCGCGCTCTCTTCGACCTCGGGTATAACGACGCCTCCGCGTGCCGAGACGAGCTTGAAAAATTTCTCTTTTCAAACTGAAAAAGCACTCGTAAAAACGCATGGTTACAGCCTTTTCCTCCACTCTTTTTTAGGTTGTGGAGATGTTGTGGAAAAAGCTTTGGAACCGACTGAAATCAAAGGACAATTTGGCTTAGATTTAATGTGGATATCAGGCTTGTATAGAGTTTTTTCTCGCGATCTCTATACTTACTTGACGAACCGAGTAAGCTCATCGAAAGTGGTGATTTGACAGAGCCGGGAACGCGGCTGTTTCGGCATCGAACCGACTATACCAGGTGTACCGTTTTCGTGGGTGAGACGCCCTTTTTGCCAGCGGTTAACCCTCGACCTTGAGCGACCACCTTTTGAGAGCTATCCGAACCGAGGACGACCGCTGATGAAAGAGAGCCAAAGAGAAGAACAAGGGGTTTCCCCTCTTGACCGCGCGCACGGCTACAGACTCGAAGGCGACGTCGATAACGCCTTGAGGCTCGCGGTTTCGATCTTGGTAGCCTCGGAAAACGACCTCGGAGCGGCCGCCCTGGTGACGCGCATTTTGGCCGACTCGGGTCGAAACGAGGTTGCAGGAGCGAGCGCGAAATTTTTGGTAAAAAGCTATATAAGCCGAGGAGATTTAGCCTCGGCGTGCGTTGCCGCCCGAATTGGAGCGGACGCGGGCCTGGATGAAGGGGGGCTTTTGAGAGCGATTGCCGAGGCGTTCGGCAAGGGGTCGAGTGCTGTCAAGGACGGCTCGCTTTCGCCCCCCCCGCTTCCCCTGGAGGTGGAAATCGCTCCTTTTTTTGAAAAACTCTCGGGCGAGCAGCTCTTCGGTAGCGCGGAAAAGGCATTACAACGCTTTATGCAAAAGCCGGGTAGCTCGCCCGATATCGTCAGGCTTCCTCGGCTTCCCCTGTTTGGAGCGATCGAGCCGCCGGTTTTGGAAAAGTTATTGCGTTTACAGCGTATTCTAGAGGTAAAACCCGGACAATACGTGGTCAAACAGGGTGAAGAGGGCAAGGAAGCGTACGTCGTCGTACGCGGCGTTCTCAACGTGGTGAGAGAAAACGGGAGCAATGTGAAGCTATTGGCGGCGCTTGGACCGGGCGCGATTTTCGGAGAGATGGCGCTCGTGAGTCAAGCGCCTCGAGCCGCGTCGGTCGTGGCGGTCGAGCCGGTTCAGCTTCTGGTCATCTCTCGCGAGCATCTCGAGCAGCTCGCCGGCCGAGAGCCCGTGGTCGCGCGCGAGCTCAGCTCTTTTTGTCACGGCCGGATGGTGTCAAATCTTATGCGACACAGCGCGATTTTCGCGGCGATTCATCCAAAAAAGCGTCAAGAAATGATCACGCGGTTTGAGGCGCGCGCCTTTGACAAGGGCGGGCTATTGGTGCGCGAAGGGCAAGAAGCAGAGGGATTATTTCTGATAGCGAGCGGGGGCGTACAGGTCACGACCTTTGATAAAGAGGGTGATCTCGTGGTGCTTGCCGAGCTCGGGCCCGGCGACGTCGTGGGAGAAATCTCGTTGCTCTTGCGCCGCCCGGCCACCGCCGACGTCGTGGCGATTCATCCGACCGTCGCGCTTCAGCTTACCCGCGGAAAGTTTCAGGAAACGATACGCGAGAACCCGACGCTTTTAGCCGAGCTCTATGAGTTGGCGACAAAGCGCGAGGAAGAGACGCGAAGCGTGGTCGCGCAACAGGCCTTGGATGTAAGAGATGTGGTTTTGCTGTAGCTTTACCCCGGCCTAAGAAGCTATTATTAGCTTCATTTAGGTGGACGTGCCGGTAGTATGCGACTAATAATAATAGACTATCAGTCGGCTTAAACATATTTGAGTTTACGATCCAGGGAGGGTTTTTCGATGGCTTTCATGGAGACAAAGAAAGAGCAAAAAGAGCGAGGCAATTACACCTCATGGTTGCGCTCGTCGCTATTGGGGCCGATCGTGCTTTTCTTCGTTTCGGGTTGTGGCTGTGATTCGGATTCAGCCGAGGCGCGGATTACTCTCGACAAACCGGCGGATGCTGAGTTGACCTATGAGGACGACGAGGAGCCCGATCAACCGGGATTTCAATATTCGGTAGTCGGCACGACCGAAAACCTCGATCTAGAAACGGCGATAGAGCTGTGGATCGACGGCGAAAACTTCGATACGCCGGTCGTCTCCTATCCGGACGAGGACGAAACGCTTGTGTTTAAGAACGTCACCCTCCCTGACGGCACCCACGAATTGAAGGCGGGCAGTCCCATCGGCCGCGTCTACTCGGACCCCGTAACGTATACGCTCTACAACCTGGTGATCGATACCCCCGAGAATAAAGAGACACTTACGGAAGATATCGACAGCTCCGAGGAGGGGCTACAGTCCGAGGTCGTGGTAAAGGCGTACGGTTTTGAGGCGAAACAAGAGGTCGTGCTCACGGCGACGGATGAAAGCGGCAAAAGCGAGGACTATACCGAGGAGACGGGCAAGCCGGATGAGAACGGCGCAAGCTCCGTGACCTTTGATTCGGTAACCTTTGCGCCCGGAGAGGTCGAGCTCGTCGCGACCGCGGAGTTTAAGAAGAATAAGACCGTCACCTCTTCCAAGCGCACGGTTAAGGTTCCGACCTGTCCCTCGATGGAATTCGTCTATCCGGTTGCGCCGTCAAGCGGCCAGCTCACTCTTTACGCGGAAAGCGATACGATTCGAAGCGACGGGCTTTGCGGCGACCGCTTCGGCATCGATGTCGCGGTTTCCACCGACGCGGAAGAGGGTACACAAGTCGAGCTTGCGGTCACACGAGCGGGCTCGACCAGCCCCGCGTATACCGACACCCAACCCGTTCGAGGTTTGCGAGCGGTTTTCGAGGACGTGGTCCTGGAGGACGGCAGCGTCGCAAACCGCATCAGCGCAACGGTCACAACCGCGAGCGGCTTGAGATGTAGCGCCGACTTTCCTGCTGACATCCTAGTAGACTGTAGCGGCGAAACCGGCGAATGTCCGGCCGGCACCCACGAGGAAGACGGATTTTGCGTGCGCGACGAGAGATGCGCTGTCGACGGCTCTTCGTGCAACAACCACGGACAATGCGATGATGCCGACGGCGTCGTAACCTGCAGCAACTGCGATGAAGGGTATACCGGAGCCTATTGTGACGAGTGCGATACGAGCGCCGACGATCCCTGTGGTGATCACGGTCAGTGTAACGACGACAACCGCTCGGCCATGTGCGTATGCGACAACGGGTACGCGGGCGATGATTGCAGCGACTGCGCGCCCGGATTTCATGCCGACGGCTCCGGCTCTTGCGTCTTGGATAGCCAATGCCTATCGACAAGCTGCAATGGCCACGGCGATTGCAGCGTGGTCAGCGGAGTTGTCACCTGCAGCAACTGCGACGCCGGTTACGAGGGTACCTTCTGCCAACTATGCGACGACGAAGCGACCGATCCGTGTGGAGACCATGGTAGTTGCGACGACAGCAGCGGCACCGCGGTCTGCGACTGCGACACGGGATACGCGGGAGCGGATTGCGACGAATGCGCTTCGGGGTTTAATAATAACGGCACAACCGACGACCCGGAATGCGACGTTAGCTGCTCTCTGGCGAACCTGAATTGTGGGACGGGCGTTTGCGACGACGACGGCGGCCCAGCGTACTGCGATTGCGAAGGTACGGGTTATGAAGGCGCGTCGTGCAATGTCTGCCTTGATGACGCGTTTGAAAATAACGACTCGGACACTTCGGCCAGAGCTTTACCGTCAACCGAGTTATTCACGGGAGATGGAGCTCTTTGCGGCTTTGACGACGATTGGTTTTCGTTTAGCGCGAGTGCGTTGGCGACGGTTGAAATTAACCTCTATTTTATTCATTCGAATGGAGATCTTGATTTAGAGCTTTGGTACGAATATTCCGATCCCTCCGGAACTAGGCTAGTGGCGTATAGTGTCTCCTTTAACAACGACGAAAACATCCTATATCGAGTGCCAGAAGGTAAAAGCGGGCTTTATTTGATTCGAGTATCTCCAGTCGCGTTTACCGCTACAAAAAGGAATACCTATTCTCTGTTTGTCGATGTTCGCCCTGGAGGGACCTGCGTTCCCAACGAAACTTGTAGTCCTAATCCTTGCCAGCACGGCGGAACGTGTTCCGCGGATAGTAACGGCGACGGAATGGTCGAGTGTAGTTGTTCTGCTGCGTATATGGGCGATAAATGCGAATCCTGTGCCCCGGGATATCACGATGAATCCGGCACTTGTATCGCGGATACAACGTGTCTCGCGAACACCTGTAACGGCGGTTCTTGCGTCGGTACTCCCCCCGCTTGTACCTGTAATGCCGGTCATCTCGGAAGTCATTGCGAAATCTGCGATACTGGTTATTACAAAACCATCACCGGCACATGCTCTCCAATACAAAGCTGCACGGGAGTTACTTGCGGAGGTCACGGCACCTGTGACAATACCTCGGGCCCCGCCATTTGCGACTGTATTCTGGGCTATAAAGGAGAATCGTGCAGCGAATGCTCCGCCGGTTATCACGACGAAAACGGTGTCTGTGTAAAAGATACTGTATGCGTTTCGACTTCTTGCGACCGTCACGGAAGCTGCGATATCGGCTCTACGTTTAGTAGTTGTGAATGCGACCAGGGTTACTCCGGAAACTGTGACAGTTGCGCCAATGGATACCATTTTTCGTGTCACACATGTCAATCTCTAGGCGTACAATGTGGAACGTGGGATGACGGGTGCGGTGGAGAAATCGACTGCGGGTCTTGTCCGTCGGGAAGCGCTTGTCACGAATATTATGGAATCTGTGCTGATGACGTTTGCGACTTTTTTGACACCGGCTGTTGCTCCGGAAATATCTTATACTATTGCTCGAATAACGTAGCTAAAAGCGCCAACTGCGAGGTTTGGGGCGCTATATGCGGTTGGTACGAGTACATCGGAAGTAAAGCGGGAGGTTTTTTTAGTTGTTTGATACCTGATCCCGTTCCGCCGCCTCCTCCGGATGGAATTCAGATGGAATGCTCTCCCGAGTGGACTTTTTAGAAAGAAAAAGTACAAAAAAATATAGTAGGAAGATACATGAATACTTCGAATGAAAAAAGATGCATTGGCACTGACAAAAAAAGAGAAAGTATGACGATATACGAAAAGCCGCGTATAGAATCAGAAGAACATTTTGAAACGTTAGTTTTATATTGTGTAAGAGTAGAGCCACCTTCGTGTCAACAACCAGGGCCGTTCACGTTTTCTAATTAGATAGCGTAAAGCGGATTGATAACGAAACAGATACGTTTATCGATTGTTATTGGCGATCTACCGCTTTGCCTTTATATTCCTAATACGAAAAGCGCGAGATCTTGGAATAAACTTCTTAAACCTTATTTATGTAGCGCAGTTAAAGATTTTCTTTTTATTCTCAACTTGGAGCTTAACTCTATTAAATCGAAAAAAACGAACTCTATAAAAAACAGACTTGAAACCATAACTCGCTATAGTGATGACTTTTATTCGTTAAACTTAGAATTTCTAACATTTTACGGTTCTCTCAGCTATCGGCCAAAGCGATACGAAGGTAATATGTACGTTTTTAGAGACGTTTTACCTTGCTATAATGATGCGTTATGGGTTTGCCTCTCTATTATTTGCTCCGACCGCGGACAGCTTTTATTACATGCTTCCGGAGTCAACATTGATGGCAGAGTTTGGCTATTTTGCGGTCCTTCCGGTAGCGGTAAGACGACGATAGCGCTAAAGTTAAGACATCGCGGCGTGCCTTTTAGTGACGACCGTGTCATCGTAGAACCTTGTGAAGATGGATCGCTGAAAGCTTTTTCAACACCCTTCGGTTCCGACGTGCTAAGCTACCGAAATGCTCAATCGGGAATCGTAGAAGGAATTTGCTTTATCGAACAAGGCGATCAACACCGATTATCTTTGATGAAGCAAGATGAAATCGTTTCAAAAATATTTCCCCAGATCGCTTGTTTTTCTCGAGATCCGTCGGTTCTTGATAAGGTTATGAGCACGATTTCTTTGATCGCTGAAAACCGTTATTGTTATAGTTTAACGTTTAGAGAAGACGAAAGTTTTTGGCCGCTGTTATATAATTTGAAGGATAAGACGGAATGACGATAAATAATATCGACGTCTATCTCCCCGACTCAAGAACCGCGTATAGAAAAATTGGCGGTAAGACTGTTATTGTAAACACGTTATGCGACGCGCTGCTAAGACTGAATCACACCGGAACGGCCATATGGGAAAGGCTAGACGGTCGAACCGTGGAAGAAATCGCTAGGGACGTCGCGGACTTGTTCGATATGCCCTTTGACGATGTTCTAGAGGACGTCGTCGAATTTCTTAATACGCTTTCCGAAAAAAAGCTCGTGAAGCAAATATAGTAATAAAAGCATCTAGGTGTTAAGTGGCTGTTGATAAACAACAATCTTTTGCGTATTTGCGACTTTGGGACGAGGTACAGGCTTCGAACGATTTTCCTCTGTCTGTGATGATTTCGTTGACCAAACGCTGTTGCCTATCTTGCCCGCATTGCTATTTAGCTAACAAAGGTCGGTCTGTTCAAGAATTAACATATGAAGAAATTTTATTATTATTAGACGAGCTGGCGGACTGCGGGGTTCTTAATTTATCGATTACTGGCGGAGAGCCCGGCCTACGAGATGATCTTTTCGCTGTTATCAAAGCGGCTTCGGAGCGTCACTTCTACATATCTCTTAAAACCAGCGCTTATCCATTCGAGAGTACCGATATCGATACTCTTTGGGATTCGGGACTTCATAAATTATTCGTGAGTATTTACCATACCGATCTGGAACGACATGACGGCTTTGTGCATCGTTCCGGGGCGTGGGAAAGGGCGACTGGCGCCTTAAGAAGATTTGCAAAAAGAGGAGGGAGTTGCTTTGCCTGTTGTCCGGTTATGAATTGGAACGCGCCGATAATATCGGATTTATTAGACCTGTGCGAAAGGGAAGGGTGGAATCCTTTAGTAGATCCCAAAATTACCCACCGCGATGACGGATCTTGTGAACCCTGTTCTTTTATCGCTTCAGAGAAAGCGTTATCTTCTGTTTTCATCGATGAAAGAATAACTACACCGGCGCCTTGTGTTCATGATTCGACAACATCGATATGCGGCGCGGCGATTTCTTTCGCTTATATCGAATCCGATGGATTAGTAAAAGTCTGTTCTTCGATTCCTTGGAGTTTAGGGAGTCTCCGGGAGAAGACGTTTTCCGAGATATGGCGTAATTCACCTGACCGTAAACGTATTCTTACGATTCGCTGGGCTGACGCACAAAAATGCCGAAACTGTCCTTACGAGACCTATTGCTCGCGATGCCCGGGTGAATCCATATTGGAACATGGAGACCCTAATATACCGGCTTCCATAGATTGCTATGTAGCTAAAGCTCGCTACCAACACGCAAAAAAAGGAATCGAGAAAAAAGTAGAGGATTCAATAAAGGCGCGTTTTCCCGCCGAATAGAAAGTCGTGAATTCTACGCAATTTCAAAAGTCGTTTCGCGCTCGTGGCTCGAGCATGTTTCCTTTTATAATCGCCGGAAGCCGCCTATCGGTTGAGACGGCTGACATACAAGCCCTAAAAGCGGGTGATGTCGTCTGCTATCCATCGATTGACGGAGAAATTGTCGCTCATCGCGTTATTCGTATGATAGAGCGGAATGGGCAAAAGCTATTCTTGATAAAGGGTGATTCAAGCAAAAACGGCGAGGAAATTCCGTCAAGCGCGATAGCTTATAGAGTGTATAGAGTAGAACATCGACGATTTTCTTATGAAACCGACGGAGTGATCGGAAAGATTATTGCCATCCTCGCTATCGCCGGTTCTAAGCAATCATCAGGCTTTCAGGACGCTTCGAGGATAGCTACTCGTTTTTCGAAAATGTCGATTGCTTTACGGCAACGCCTGAATCAGAGGATACAAAGTTTTATATCTAATTTATCAGCAAAATAATAATTACTCATTTCGGAGATTCTGGAACAAAGGTTGCGTGAGGATATTCGTTATTTGAACCCCAAATCACTCGTGAATGCGTCGCTATCGCGAGTTGTTCTATTTCGCCTCTGGTAAAACTATGTACGAAGCCAAATGAACATGCAAAAGGCTCTCGACATAGCTGTGATCGATTACCTCGAAACGCCGCCACTATGCTTCCTAACCGCGCCGCGTACTTTTTTACTCGAGAGCTCTTATTCATCGAGATTTCGGAGCTTCTTAACCAAAAACTTGCCAGGATTGGTGCGTTTTTTCCCAATCTCCAGCACGACTGAAGGAGTCGCTCTCTTTCTCGTTCATCTATCACATGAGTCAAACTTCCCCATCCCAAAATGATTGCATCGTATGATTCTAAAGCTATTTCGGCTAAAGGGCTTCCTTTAGAATCAATGACCGCTCGATTGAGATCTTCGTATCGACCGATAAAAACGCGTCCTTTATCGCCCAACGCTTCGGCGCATTTTCTCGCAGCGAAAGTAGCGGGCTCAAACGCGTCTATTCGATAACCGGATCGCGCTAATGCGACGGCTTCTCGTCCTGTCCCTGCTGCGCCGATCAATAACCTTTTCGGCGGTTTAGGCAGCCACTTGTTAAACCACTCCTCTTCCCATTTCCAAAGTCCGCGGCTAGGTGAGGAACGTCGAAGGGAATAATCAGATAAGACAATTCCGAGTTCGGTTTTTTCCTCATCGGTTAAGGCCCCGTCGAAAAAACCACCAATTGCATTTTGTGCTGCTTCTTGAAACCGAAAAAAAAATCGGTCTGCGCATGCGTATAGCATTATGGCTTCTCTGACGACTTTATTTTTTATAATATTACGCGGCATCGAGTCATCCTTTTATCACCGAAAAAGCTCGACGTCATTAAGCGGGTGCCGTCGACAAACACGATGTACGAAAAACGCGCTGATAAACACACCGTGTACGCGCGGCCAACATAGAACCGCACGGCTTCAACTCTATTGAATTTCAGCCGTTATCATAGACGGATTGCCGGTTGTATCTCGCCTTTCCCTCTCCCCGAGCGGCAATAGCGTGCTAAAGTGAGTCCTATGGAAGCCCCGGTACCAATGCCGAAAGCGGCCGATGTGGTCGCTCAGAAGATCATCGGCAATGTGGAAAGAGTGCTTCGGGGTAAGCGCGAGGTGGTCGAACTCGCGGTGGCGGCTCTGCTCGCGAAAGGACACCTTCTGATCGAGGACGTGCCCGGCGTCGGCAAAACCACCTTGGCGCGCGCTCTGGCTCGAAGCGTCGGGGTCTCTTTTCAACGCGTTCAGTTTACCTCCGATCTCATGCCCGCGGATGTGCTCGGGGGCAATGTCTATAACCAGTCGACCGGGGAGTTCACCTTTCGAAAAGGGCCGATCTTTACGAATGTTCTGTTGAGCGACGAGATCAACCGCACGACTCCCAAGACCCAGAGCGCGCTTTTGGAAGCCATGGACGAAAGGCAGGTGTCGCTCGACGGAAAGACCCATCTTCTCGAAGAGCCTTTTTTCGTCATCGCCACGCAAAACCCGGAGGAGTTCTTCGGCACCTACCCCTTGCCCGAATCGCAGCTCGATCGCTTTATCATGCGGCTGAAAATCGGCTATCCGCCCGTCGAGATCGAGCGCGAGGTGATCTCACAGCGCAAAAGCGCCGACCCGTTCGAATCGCTTCTGCCGGTCGTAGGTCGAGTGGATCTATTGGCCGCGCAAAAGGCCGTGGACCGCATCCATTCGAACGGCGAGGTCGTGGACTACGTTCACGCCATCGTGCTCGCGACGCGCTCGACGCCTGTTCTCGCCATCGGAGCCTCCACCCGGGCCGCGCTGGCCTTGGAACGGACCGCGCGCGCCTTTGCCTTGGTGCAGGGCCGCTCGTACGCCACCCCAGATGACGTCAAGGCGATCGCGGTCGGCGTGCTCGCGCATCGGGTGCGGGTAACCGGGATGCGCGACGGAATCGCGGCGCGAGGCGACGCCGAAAACGTGATTCGCGAGGTTTTAAGCACGCTACCGATACCGATCTAAATGGCCACGCGCATTCCATCGCAGATAGACCGGGCTTTTCTGGAAAGAGCTTGGCGGCGCCATCTGCGAGTAACGCGCGAGGGGCTCGCCTTTATTTTCGTCACCTTCGGCGTGGGGCTGGCGGCCTTCAATACCGGCAATAATCTCATCTTTCTGGTCTTCGGCTTTTTGCTGAGCCTGATCGTACTCAGCGGAATACTGAGCGAAATCGCGATTCGCGGCATCGTTGTGGAACGTCGGCCGCCCGAGCATTCGTTCGCGAAGCATACCTGCCTCGTGGAATTGGCGATGACCAATACCAAAAAACGGACGCCGAGCTATTCTCTGGAGGTCGAGGATATCGCCGAGGGGCTGCCCACCGAACGGCGTTGTTACTTTCTAAAGATCGCGGCCAAGTCTCAACAGGTCGCCACCTATCGACGCACCCCCGAGAAAAGGGGGCTTTTGTCTTTTGTCGGCTTTCGCATTGCCACGCGCTATCCTTTTGGAATTTTCGAAAAGTGGCGCAACGTGTACGCGCCCGGCGAGGTCGTGGTCTACCCCGCCTTGTTGGAGACCGGTTGCCTGGAACGCGACGGTTTTTTGCAAGGCACTGAAACGCCGATGGGCCGCGTGGGCGCGGGAAGCGAGGTCGCGGGCGTGCGCGAGTATCGCGATGGGGACGAGGCTCGGGCGATTCACTGGCGGCGTTCGGCCGCGCTCGCGACGCTGATGGTCCGAGAGCACGAGCGCGACGCGAGCTCGCATCTAACCATCTTCCTCGACAACCAGAAACCCGCTGGCGCTAGCGCCGAGTGGGACGCGGCTTTTGAAATCGCCATCTCTCGGGTCGCGACCATCGCGGTAACGAGCGTGGCCCGCGGGACCGCGGTCGAGGTCGCGGTGCGGGGCGCGCGCTCGCCCATGGTACCGGCCGGCGCGTCGGTATATCCGATTTTGCGCTTTCTCGCGCTGCTACAGCCCGTGAGAATCGAGGATGCGATGGCTTTCCCGGTTAAGATACCCAGGGCGAATACGCTCGAGGTCAAGGTCGCCCAGCAGCTCTGAATCCGATGAGATTTTCCCTTTTACATAAGAACGTGACCTATCTCTTCGCGGCGCTCGGGCTGCTGGCGCTCTCCTTGGGCGGTGAGCTGTCGACGCTGGTGAAGGTCGCGAGCGCGGCGGCCTTGGTCGCGAGCTATTTCGCCGAAGGGAAGCTGATATTTCGCCCGCGTTACGCCTCGGGCTGGACCCTGGGCGTCGTTTTATTCTTGCTATTACAGATTACCCGCGCCGCTATAACCGGGCCGACCCTGGCGATGGCATTGGAGTTCGCGGCTTTTTTGCAGATTTCTCGCCTATTCAACCGGCGCTCGGCGACCGAATACCAGCAGATAGCGGTGCTTTCGTTTATTCACTTAATTGCGGCCACGGTCTTGACCACGAGTCTCGTCTACGCGGCGGTGTTTCTAGGTTTTGTCATTTCGACGCCCTGGATGCTCGCTCTGACCAACCTTCGCCACCAGGTCGAAAGCAACTACTCGGGGGCGCAGGGGCCGAACGAAAGAGCCGTGGCCGCGATCCGCAGGGTATTGGCCTCGAAACGCGTGGTCGGGCCGGGCTTTCTCCTGGGAACCGCGGCGCTCGCGCTTCCTCTATTCCTGATAACGCTGGCGATTTTTGTCGCGGTTCCTCGGGTAGGAAAGGGTTTTTTCGCCTTTCAGCGCCAAAAGGGTGAGCGGGTGACCGGGTTCGGCTCGTTGATCGAGCTCGGCGGCTTCGGCGTGATTCGCGATGACCCGACCGTTGTCTTGCGGGTCAAGAAGCTCGAGCAAAATGAGCCGCCGCGCAAAAACGAATTTTTTAGAATGCGCGGGACCTCGTTCGACCGCTACGACGGAAAAAGGTGGACGCGCTCGCCCTGCGAGCGCGTTTCGTTCAGCCGCGGGCAAAGCGTATATCCGCTGCGTCGCTGGCCCGATCCGCGACGCGATAAGCGCCTGCAGATCATCTTGGATTACCTGGAACAGCGCGTGGTTTTTCTTCCGGACGATAGCGTGGCGCTCGAGTTTTCCCAGGGCTTCGTACAACGGTTGTCCGAGGCCCCGAGGCTCTTTTTGTCCGAGGGGTTGGATCTCAGGTATCTCGATGACGGCGCCATGGGGCTTATCTATAACGTATATGTCAATAAAGACGCCTGGCGCTCAGAGCCGCGAAATCTAGACGCCGAGCAGACCGAGCGCTATCTACAACTGCCGGCGCGACACGAGTCGGTCGCCGACTTGGCGGATCAGATCAGCCGAGAGAGCCGAGACGCGCTCTCAAAGATAACGCGCATCGCCGCCTATCTGCGCGATTCAGGCCGCTTTCGCTATTCGTTAGATCAGCCCGATGTCAAAGGAAAACCCCCTCTCGTGGCCTTTTTGTTCGACGCCAGGCGCGGCCACTGCGAATATTTTTCAACCGCCTTGGCCGTCATGCTCAGAGCCGTGGGCGTACCGAGCAGAAACGTCACCGGGTTCGTCGGCGGCCGCTATAATCCTTTCGGAGGCTACTGGGCTTTACGCCAGGGCGACGCCCATAGTTGGGTCGAGGCGTTCGTGCCCGAGATAGGTTGGATAACCGTGGACCCGACGCCTTCGGTAGCGGTCGGCCTGGGGCCGTCCGAGGGTTTATGGGCCGATATATACGCGCTATTCGACGCTGTAAGGACCCGCTGGGAGACCAGCGTCATAGCGTACGACCTACAGACCCAGGTGATCATGCTGCGCTCTTTTGCTCGCTGGATGGCGCGATTTCGCTCGCCTCGGCCCGATACCTCGGCAGAAATCGAAAGCGACGCGAGCGCGATCGATCCGCGCTATCTGCTGGTCTCGGTCGTCTCGCTGGCGGCTCTCTTCGTGTTGGTCTTCAGCCTGCTCAGGTGGCGTCGAGCAAAAAATCGTAATCAGATAAAAACAAAATCCAAGGATGCCTCGGAAGCGGTCGCGCTCTATCGCGACTTGGAGAGCGTTCTCGGCCGCATGGGTTACGCTCGCCCCTGCAGCACGACGCCGCTCGAACACAGCAAAAGGCTGTCTGACAGCGGTTTTTACAAGGCTTCCGAGGTCGAAACGATAACGCGGCGCTACATGGAGGTGCGGTTCGGCAACCAGCGGCTTGCGCCCAACGAGGCCAAAAGGCTACAAGCGCTGGTCAAAGAGATTCAATCGCCCGGATAACCGTCTCCATTCACGAAAGTACTTCCATATTTGAGATATAGCGGGCGAGTTGTACGGCGCAATAGGGAGTTTTGGACGCCCAGCTCGTTTGTTCATCAGGCGGCTCGTAGAACAAGCATCTCCTTTACGAAAATGCCGTTAATCGTAGAGTCGCGGAACAACGCTCGAACCACACTATTGGGCGAAGTTTTAATGACGTACTTTGTGGCTTGCAGCAATTTGTCGTCAGTTCGCATCAGCTTTACATCGGCGATCGATATCGAATCGACGTTGGCCTGCGTGATCGCAGTCGCTACCTTAAGATACGCTTGGTTTTGATCCGTACTCAGAAACTGATCAAACGAAGGACCAGCAAGAACTAGCTGCCACTTTTCAGCATCGGAAAAGTAGTACCAGACCGCTCTTGTCGGGTTATCACCCTGTTTGTCCAGCGCATCGATCAACTTGATTGCGTCCGTAATAAAGCCCTCTACCAATGTTTCTTCAGCCACGGCAATACTCCATGCGTTTGGTGTCCAACGGCGTCGATCATGCTTTTCGCGGTAAATTGGTCCCACAGCGAATACCGGCTCGCCTCGTTCCATTTGCTCGCGACGCCCCAAGCAGCGGCAAGAGCTGGATCGTTCTTCATGTCTTGTTGTAACTGCGGCTTGATGCCTGCAAGACCAAGTAAATCGTCGAGCTTGTGCGAGTACACGGCCGACACGAATGATTTTTAGGGTATGACCTCGGCCTGAAACACACCAGCAATACAGACTTTAATACCGAGTTCCACAGCGTATCCTGATAGGTAATAAGCGGCCGAGTATCGACCTGTGTCGAAGAGCTGTTGCGCATCGACGAGACGCGTCTCAGATAGAGTTTTTAGATCGGACTTTGTTAGCATGACCCATGTCGTGAATATTTCACAAACGTTTTAAGTTGTCCACCCAACCTCCCGTATTCACCTGCAAGCGTTTCGCTGGTGTCTACAGCCGAGGCAGAAGAGAGGGGTAATGCTTTCGTGAACCTTAACGTTGTAAAAAACGGTTACTGCAGAAACCTTCCCAACCACGCAACCGCTCCAATCGCCGACAGGACCAGGACGATGACCACGTATTTCAGCACGCTTGCTTTTGCGGCCTTGGGCGCGACCTCGGCCTTTTCCAGCCCCTTGGCTAGCGTCGCGCTCGCTTCTAATTCGGAGAGGCTCGAAGAATCTTTTGGGGCGATTTTTTGGGAGGTTGAAACGGAGCTTTGAGGTCGAGCAACCCCCGGCGCCGGCGGAGCCGGAGGCGGCACGGCCGGCGGATTCGGTCTTACCTTAGCCGACGCGGAAGGGGGAAGCGGTCTGGCGAATCCGGGCGCCTCTGCCACGGGGTTCTTTTTTGCTTCCGCCTTTTTCTCAGCCCCCTTCTTAGTCTCTTGGGGAAAGTCCGAATCGCTCGCGAACCAATCCGCCGGGTTCTCGAAGGTCGTAGAGACCCGCTCGGCCCTGAACCCGGCGTCCGCGCCCGCGCCATTTGGTTGATCGGAATCGGATTCGCCATCTATCGAGGTAAAGCGCGCCATCTCCTCGTGGATCAGCTTATTGAGGATCGACTGCCGTTGCGCGCCCGGACTCGGCGGTCTTTTGGAGGCGTAGCTCGTCACGAGATTCGCGATGTCATAGGCCGTGACCTTAAGCCCCTTTGAAAAGAGGTATCCCGTCAGCGAATCGCCGAATTCGCGCGCGCTCTGAAAGCGCTCTTTCGGGTCTCTGGCCAAAGCTCGGTACAAGATTTCCTCAAAGGCCTCGTCGACGTTCCGGTTCAGCATGGAAAGCCGCGGGATATTCGCGTGCCGTACGAGCTTGACCGTCTGATAGTCGGTTTCTCCCAGAAACAAGCGCCGGCCGGCCATCATCTCCCACAAAACGATGCCCAAGGAAAAGACATCGCAACGCGCGTCCGCGTCTTCGCCCATCGCGACCTCGGGCGCGAGATAGCCGAATTTTCCCTTGATAACGCCGGGTTCGGTCTTTTCGACTTGAATACCGGCCTTGGCAAGGCCGAAATCGGTAATTTTAATCTCGCCGCGCTTCGTAATCAAAATGTTGGGCGGCGATACATCCCGGTGGACGATACGCAGCGGTGTCCCGTTTTCGTCTGCCAGCTCATGGGCGTAATTGAGCCCGCGGCACGCCTCCATGCCGATAAAAATAGCGTGCCTGAGCTCGAACTGCCGCCCGGTTTTTCGAACGTTTTCGATAAGTTCCTTCAGGTTCGTGCCTTCCACGTACTCCATCACGAGAAAAAAGGTGTTGTCCGTGGAGCCGATATCGAAAACCGTCACGATATTCGCGTGGTTAAGCCGCGCGGAAAGCCTCGCTTCGTCCAGAAACATCTCGATGAATTTGCGGTTCTGGCTCAGGTGCGGCAGAACCCGCTTGATCGCGACCTGCTTTTTGAACCCTTGAACGCTGATCGATTCCCCGAGAAAGACCTCGGCCATTCCGCCCGCGGCAAGACGTTGAATGACTCGATATTTCTGGTCAGCCATGCGTTATTGTAAATCTGTTATTGAATTAAATGAAAATACAGTAGCTTTGATTGTGGATATCTCTACCCCGTTGGTCAAGGATTTCATTGACATCGTATCGATTAGCGAATTGACTCAAAGCCATGAATCAGCAGACTCGAAACCTCAAGATTGCGCCGTCAATACTCTCGGCGGACTTCGCGCGTCTCGGCGAAGAGATAAAAGCCGTTGAGCTCGCTGGAGCGGACTGGATCCACGTCGATGTTATGGATGGGACCTTTGTTCCGAATATCACCATCGGCCAGCCCGTTGTCTCCGCGCTGCGAAAAGTCGCAAAAAAACCGCTCGATGTCCATTTGATGATCGAAAAGCCCGAACAGCATTTACAGGCCTTTGCCGACGCCGGGGCGGATATCATCACGGTGCATTTCGAAGCGTGTACGCATTTACATCGGTCGCTACAGATGATTCGAGCGCTCGGGAAAAAAGCGGGCGTGTCGCTCAATCCGCATACACCCGACGATTACCTGCGCTACGTTCTAAACGAGATAGACCTCGTTTTGGTAATGAGCGTAAACCCGGGTTTCGGCGGGCAGAAGTTCATCCCTTCGTCGCTTGAGAAACTCAAAGCGCTCAGAAAGATGATCGATCAGTCGGGCCATGAGATCGATCTCGAAATCGACGGCGGCGTCAACCCCGAAACGGTCGGCGAGATAGTGAAATCGGGTGCCAACGTGCTCGTGGCGGGAAGCGCGGTCTTTGAGGCCGACAGCTATCGCGAGGCCATCGAAGCTTTGCGCATCGGCGCGAGACGCCGCGGGCTAACTGAGAAACACGGTTCTATCTCGAGTAAACGAGGCAGGCGGTGATCGGTAGACTCGAAGGCTCGGTCGTCGAACGCGAGGAGGACGGTTCTTTATTGCTGGACGTCAACGGCGTGGGCTACGAGGTATTTATCCCCGCGCGCTGCTTGCGACTCCTTCCGGCGCCGCCTGAAAAAACGACCCTCTATATCCATACCCACGTTCGAGAGGAGGCTCTGACGCTATATGGTTTTGCCGACCGCGCAGACCGCTTTGCCTTTCGAACGCTGTTGGGCGTCTCCGGCGTCGGACCGAAGCTCGCCTTGAGTATCCTCAACCATCTGACCGCGTCGGATCTCGCGCTGGCAGTGGCACGCGAGGATAAGAATCGATTCAAGGGGATAAGCGGAGTTGGAAAAAAGGTTGCGGAGCGGCTGCTTATCGACCTCAGAGACAAGCTTTCGCACGCCATCTCAACGGCCCAAACCGGCTCGCGTGAGGTCGCTACCGGCCCGATCGGCCCATCGGACAAGGCCGCGACCGCGGTCAGCGCTTTGGTCCAAATGGGCTTCAGCCGCGCCGAGGCCGAGCGCGCGGTCTCGGAGAGTACGGGGCGCGAAGGCGAGCTTACGCTGGAAGAGCTTTTGCGAGAAGCGCTTTCCAAGCTGGCATAGGAGGTTTAATGGCCACGAGCGACAAGGAAAACGAGAGACGTCTAGCACCCGATGTGCAGGAAGAGGACCGCGAGTACGACATCACCCTGAGGCCGCAACGCTTTGATGAATTTATAGGTCAGTCCAAGATCAAGGAAAATCTCGGCGTTTACGTACAGGCCGCCAAAAAGCGAAAAGGGCCGCTCGACCACGTGCTGCTTTGCGGCCCGCCCGGGTTGGGCAAGACCACCTTGGCAATGATTCTCGGCCACGAGATGGGGGTCAATATCTCCATGGCCGCGGGACCTGCTATCGAGCACAAGGGCCAGTTGGCGGCGCTCTTGACCAAGCTCGGGCAGGGCGATCTCTTGTTCATCGACGAAATCCATCGCTTGACGGCCGTGGTCGAGGAGAACCTCTACACGGCCGTCGAAGATTTTCGCATCGATATCGTTCAGGGCGACGGTCCTTACGCGACGACGCTCCAGTTGCCGCTTAGACCCTTCACGCTTGTCGGCGCCACGACGCGCACGGGGCTTCTCACGAGCCCCATGCTCTCGCGCTTTGGAATCGTGGAGCGTCTCGACTACTATCCCTCGGACGAGCTCGCGAAAATCGTAAAACGAAGCGCGCGCTTGCTTGAAATTACCATCGCCAACGACGCGGCGCTCGAAATCGCTCGCCGCTCGCGAGGCACGCCGCGTATCACCAATAGGCTGTTGCGCCGCGCGCGGGATTTCGCCGAGGTGCTCGGCGACGGGCGCATCGACCTTGAGATGGCGTCGCGAGCGCTCGAACGACTCGATGTCGATCACGCGGGGCTGGACCAAATGGATCGACGTTTTCTGACGACGATTATCCAGCACTATAAGGGCGGTCCCGTGGGCATCGATACTCTGGCGGCGGCGCTCAGCGAGCCCAGGGACACGCTTGAGGATGTCTATGAGCCCTATCTGCTGCAACAGGGCTTTTTGGCGCGCACCGCCCGCGGCAGAGTCGCCACCGAGCGCGCCTACCGCCACCTCGAAATACCGCTTCCCACGGGCCGGCAAGGCACGCTGTTTTAGAAATGCACCGATACGATTGGAATCCAGACAAGTGCGTGCTGTCCAAATGCCCGGCAAGGCACGCTGTTTTAGAAATGCACCGATACAGTCACCGCCTCGGCCGAAGGCGCGAGGCGTTGAGATGGGTAATCGCGACGGCCAGAGCGTCGGTGGCGTCCGCGCCGGGAAGATCCTTCCAGCCGATGATCGCTCCGACAATGCGGGCGACCTGCTCTTTCGGCGCCTGTCCGCGTCCCGCGATAGAGCGCTTGACCAGCGCCGGAGGATAAGCGCATACCTCGATCTTCGCGTTCGCTCCCGCGAGCAGGGCAACGCCTCGCGCGTGCCCGAGCAAAAGGGCTGACTTGGCCGAGTGTGAGAAGAAGATGTCCTCGAGAGCCATGACCGAGGGCTGCTGCTGCTCAATGATGCGGCTGAGCTCGCGGTAAATGATCTGTAGACGCAGGGAGAGGTCGCGGTTTTTCGCCAC
>JAFGIB010000433.1 GCA_016929805.1 Deltaproteobacteria bacterium
GGTACTGCTGTTTGGCTACGACGGCGGCCAATTCATCCCGTAAAACCGGCTTTCGTCCTCGCGCCGGCTCGTCAGGTACAGCAAGTAGCATCCTCGCCGGCCCTGCGGGCGCGCTCGGTTTTACGGGTGAATTTCGGACTGGGAAAGGACAGCGAACGGCTGGAAACGCATCGAGAAGGCCAAGACCCGAGGTCTGAATCGCAACTTCAATCGCACTTTGAAAGAAGTATTCAAAGGGGCGGCGACAACGGTTATCGCCAAGCGACAGAGACCGATATACGACGACTACGTTCGGATGTTGGAGCAAGGCAGCAAGCCACCGATAGCGAAGTTGACCATCGCGCGCAAAATCGCGGCGACGGTATTGGTGATGTGGAAAAACCAATTCATTGCACCAATTCAGGCACCAATTCATTCCACCAATTCATTCCAATTCATGTGCAAATACTCTGGCTCCAATTCAGCTCCAATTCACCGGCACCAATTCACCGCCTTTTTTAATCGGTTTTCTTGATCTACGGATATAATAGATATAGACAGCTACAAAACAAAGAGCATTTCCTGGAGGGTTCTGTGAACGACTTTGTCAGATCAAAAATCATTATCGCGATGAATTACCTGCTCGCGGGACTGACCGCAACCGCCGCCGGGGCGGGGGTCTTTGTGCCCGGGACATATTCGCGCGAGACTCTAAGCTGGGCGACCCAGGGGCAGGGTCAGGACGTTGTGACGCTACTCGTCGTCGTGCCGGCGCTCGTCGTTAGCTTTATCCTGGCAAAAAAAGGAAGCCCGAAAGCCCTGTTTTTCTGGTTGGGCGTCGTTTTCTACCTCGTCTACTCTTACATCTTCTATACACTGGCGTTGCATTTCAATATCTTTTTCTTACTTTACTGCGCCGTGCTCGGCCTGTCGGTCTATACGCTAGTCTATGCGATATCTCTCATTGACCTAGAAAAGGTAAAGTCGTGGTTTAGGGAGGACGCGGGCGTAAAGGCGCCCGCTGTTTATATCATCGTCGTCGCATTGCTGTTCTACGCGTTATGGCTCAAGGAGGTCGTACCAGCAACCCTTACGGGAAAGACGCCGCCGTCGATAATCGATGCCGGACTGTTGGTCAACCCGGTGCACGTACTGGACCTATCGCTCGTCCTGCCGGCGTTCCTCGTGGTGGGTTTTTCACTACTAAAAAGAAGACCGTTCGCATTCGCGTTTTTGCCGATGATGATGTCCTTTGCCGTCTTCATGTCTGCAGCGATTGTCGGTATGATGGTAGCGATGAAGCTCAGGGATGTATCAGCGGATATTTCTATAGGTATTATATTCTCCGTATTTACCGTACTAAATCTGATCATGTTAACCTTGTTTCTTTCGGGTATGAAAAATGAAATCGGTACATCAGGCCTCCCATAGTCGCATCCGATAATCGCTTGGCCTTCGGGCTCGCGCAAAAATAATTTTACATTTTTTCGCCCAGATTGGGATGGAGTGTCATGTTACCGATTGAGTGAAACCGAAGGAGTACTAGCGATATTTTGAGGATTTCGCGATTGAGGAAATGTAACAATCCGCCCAATATGGGATGAATAAAGTGAAGTTATTTTTGCGCGAGCCCTTAGCCCTTTACTCGGTCGGGGCGCTAGTTAAAACGCGTAAGCGGCTCCAAGATTTACCTTAACGTTGCAAAAAATCCGTCGGCGTAAAAGCGCTTCACTCGCGAAAAATCGCGCGAATTAAGGGCGTGCTCACTTTTTTTAGACCTCACTTAGGGTACACTAAGCTGCGGTCAAAAAAGAGTTCCGCGCGCCCTTATTTCATCGCTTTTTTCGCGTTTCCGCTCGACGTTTTTTGCAACGTTAAGGTTTAAGACGACCTATCCTGCCGAATATGTTGCGTCCGCTCCCTGCTGTGATCCCACGCTACATATCCGGACGAGATATCCAAACTCGGCAAACGCGGCGAGTTATTGCGTAATCTTATACGACCCTCCAGCAAAGAAAGAAAAACTCCATCCGATCTCGGCATCAACACCTTCGGCGTCGTTCCAAAAAAAAACACTGAACGGCTCGCCGATTGACTTTGGGCATGGTAAATGCCGCTCGCGTTGTTCTAGCCTACGCGCGGTTCGCGGAAGAAACCGCGCACGCCCCGAGACCGGCGAGGATTGAACAGTTGCCATGGTAAAATGGCTGTTTTTGTCATCAGCGGGTTCGGCGCCACTCGATGGCTCTCGGCGTTTTGAGCCGACAGCGTTTCGGCGAATGGTTGTTTTATACCGACTTATCAACATGTCACTTCAGAATTTGAGAAACATTGCCATCGTGGCGCACGTCGACCACGGTAAGACTACCTTGATTGACGCCATGCTCAAGCAAAGCGGTACCTTTCGAGATAACGAACGGGTTATTGAACGAGTCATGGATTCCAACGATCTCGAACGCGAGCGCGGCATCACGATTCTGGCAAAAAACACCAGCGTGAAATGGCGAGGGACCAAGGTCAATATCGTCGATACCCCCGGACACGCGGATTTCGGCGGCGAGGTCGAGCGCGCATTGATGATGGCGGACGGCGCCCTTCTTTTGGTCGATGCCGCGGAGGGTCCGTTGCCGCAAACTCGTTTTGTATTGCGTAAATGCTTGGAAAAGGGTTTTCCGATCATCGTGGTGATCAACAAGATCGACCGTTCAGACGCCCGACCGCTAGAAGCTCTTTCGGAAACCTTTGATCTCTTTTGCGATCTAGAGGCCTCGGACGCGCAGGCCGATTTCCCAACGTTGTATGCGGTCGGGAGAATGGGTATCGCGAAATACGAACTTAAAGACGCAGATGTGGATTTAGCGCCGCTGTTTGAAACGATTATTCGAAGAATTCCAGCGCCGTTCGGCGACCCGAGTGCACCGCTTCAAGTTATCGTATGTAATATCAATCACGACGACTACGTCGGAAGGATCGGTATCGGTCGGATTGTCAACGGGTCGATTCGTAAGGGCGAAACCGTCACCGTTATCAGCGGAAATCAAACTCGTACGGCAACCGTTAAGGTTCTCTATACCTTTGAGGGGTTGCGCCGAGAAGAGCGAGAGTCGGCTTCAGCGGGAGAAAATATCGCGGTCGCGGGAATCGACGAGATCGACATCGGCGATACCGTCGCGTCGCACGAACGGCCGCGGGCGCTGCCCCGTATACGCGTCGATGCGCCCACGATTAAGCTTCGTATCGGCGTCAACACTTCTCCGTTCTCCGGACGGAGCCCAACGTCAAAATTTCTTACGAGCCGACAGCTTCGCGAACGGCTTGAAGCCGAAACCCGGCGCAACCTTGCGGTCCGCATGAAACCGACTGAAAACCCCGATACGTTCGAGTTGCACGGTCGCGGCGAGCTTCAGCTCGCAATACTCTTTGAGACCATGCGTCGCGAAGGTTACGAAATGGTGATAGGCAACCCCGAGGTGATTACGCGCGAAGTCAACGGAACGCTGATGGAACCTGTGGAATTGGTGATTGTCGATATTCCCGAAACCTGTATGGGACCGATAGCCGATCGTTTGGGTCGACGCGGCGGGCGCATCACGAAGATCGGCAGCCCGGGGTCGGGCCGAACGCGACTGGAATTCCGCGCGCCCTCTCGGACGCTGATCGGGTTTCGCGGAGAGTTTCTGACCATCACCCGCGGTACCGGATTGCTCAATACGATGTTAGACGGCTGGGAACCGTGGAAGCCGAGCGTGCGCCGACTCAACGGCGCGATCGTGGCTGACCGTCCCGGTGTCGCGACGCCCTACGCGCTATTTCATCTACAGCCGCGCGGGATCTTTTTTATTGTTCCCGGCGTTTCCGTGTACGAAGGCATGATCGTAGGAGAACACAATCGGCCAAATGATACCGATGTCAATATCATTAAAGAGAAGAAGCTTTCGAACGTGCGTAGCAAGCTTAAAGACGATAACGTCATGCTCGACGCCCCGCGAACGCTGACGATCGAATCCGCGTTGGAGTGGATCGACGCCGACGAACTCGTTGAAGTTACACCGGATGTGATTCGCGTGCGCAAACAGATACTATCTTGCAGCGCTCGGCCGCGCCGCCGTCGTGACGCTATCGTAGACGCGCAGACGTCGTCGTGATTTTTGTTGAATACGAGAGCGCGGTGAAACGGATCCGTAGAGTTGCCGGCTTACTTCGCAAAAAATCCGTCGCCCTGAAATGATTGATCTTTCCAGATAATGCGATAATCACCAAATGGTGACGCTGTTTTCGCCCTTCTGGGCATTCTGCATGGCGATATTCAAGGGCAAGCGGAAGCTCGTTCTAGAGAATCTTGCATTGCGACAACAGCTTGTCGTCCGTTTGTGAAAAAAGAAGCGATCAAAACTAAAACTTTTAATCGTGTCTTCGGTCAATTTGGGAGTCGTAAAGAGTGCCAAGATGGTAATGCTTACCGCTGCGCCTTCGACATGTGGTTAAAAAAAGCGACGGGTATCGAAGGGATTCCTATTCCTTATGGTGCGCCGCATGCAAACGCATATCTGGAAAGATTCGATTTAACATTACGAGTAGAAGCGCTGGATCGTTTTATATTCTTTTGCGAGAGGCATATTTACCGAGTTATTAAGGAATATATAAAGTATTATAATCGCGGCCGGCCGTCTCAGGCGACTCGTGCGATTCCGGATCCCTATCCCGAATTACTGGTACCCCCGCCGAAGGACGGTAAAGTCGCGTCGCTGCCGATTCTCGGCGGAATCGATCACGATTATCGTCTGGTTGCGTAAGTTTGCTTCGCTATCAGATTCGGTTTGTCGTTTCGAAATAATAGAAAATAACGCGATGATCCGTCGTCACTTCGACGTCCCGTTATCGCGTTTCGTTTTTGAGTTTCTTTTCCTTTTCATTCCTGATGGACCGTTCAGATCTTTGTATGTCAAAACTCGCGATATTTGCACGTATCGTCGCTTTCCATGTGACCGACAACGTTTTCGCGGATCAAGGACGATCGAATCGTAGATCCCAAAACGGCTACGGATCATAACCGCTCCGATCTCAATTATTAAACTTAACCCGAATGGTGTATAGTAAACGCGTACCACAATCCGATGCGAGACCAGCCCTGGAAAAACCTCTTGGAGTGCCTGACCGATTCGGAATTCGATAGTCCTTATCTCGATCGATTGCGCTCGCGCGTCGAGATCGCGCAGGGGCGCGAGGGGTTACAGCGCGAGATTCTACAGGAAATCGCGCAAGCGCTGGGTCGTTCGGAAGACAAGGTCAACGAGGCACTTTTGGAGCTAGAGATGCTTGAGGCGGAAATAGCGAGAGAAGCCGATGGGAATCGACGTCGGTCACTGGTCGAGACCTTTAATCGTAAACGGGAATCGGCTCGCCGAGCGCTTCGCGACCTCGTGATCCACCGAGAAGCGCTCGGAATGCGTCGTAATAAACAGCTCGCTGAGATCTATCCCATTCCAGCGCGAAAGAGCTTGAGGTCGGAATAACCCTTGAAGTAGCGACTGACGTCGAGCGAAACGCTTGACGCCGATGCGCTTTTTACAAGACGAACGCTGGCCCTATTTCCCAAGATTCGCCCGCTCGCGATAGGCGTGCAATAGCCGCAGGGTTATCGGGCCGGGGCGGCCGTCCGCGATGGTGATTTCGTCCACCCGTGTTATCGGCACGATCTCTCGAATCGAGCTTGTGATGAACATCTCGTCGCAGGTCTCGAGCCGCTCCGGCCGTATTTTTGCTTCCAGCGTGGGGTGGTTCATTGCGTGCGCGATCGAGATAACCTGCTTGCGGGTGATGCCCTCAAGAATGCCCGCTTCCACGGGCGGCGTGATCAACCGCCCCCCGCAAACAAGAAAGACGTTGCTGGTCGAGCCCTCGACGATTTCTCCAGCGTGGTCTACGATGATCGCTTCATAACAACCGCGCTGCTTGGCTTGGTTCAAAGCCAACATATTGGTGAGATAGTTCGACGACTTGGCCCCGTAGGGCGTCACCCCGTCGACCACCCTTCCGCTGTGCACCAGACCGACAACCGCGCCGTGTTGGTAGAGCTCGGGTGCCGGAAGCTGGAGCGGCAAGGCATAGATCATACGCGACGGATTTCTGGCTAAAGCGAGATCAAGGCCCATCGGCCCCTCGCCTCGCGTAATGACCAATCGCAGATAGCATTCGGAGAACCCTGAAGCCTCTACGGCGAGCGCCGTTTCTATAGAGAGTTGATCGAGCGAGACCGGAAGGGGTATCAGCAGCTTTTCGCAGGAGCGTTGTAGGCGAACGAGATGGTCGCTCTCGCACCACGGCTTTCGACCGTAGGTGCGCAGAACCTCAAACGCGCTGTCGCCGTAGAGGAATCCGCGATCGAAAACCGAGACGGTTGCTTCCTCGGGGCGATAAATAACGCCGTCAATACAGACCGCGCCTTCATGCGATGTCAAAGCGTTCATTCGGCAAGCAACAGAAAAACAGCGTCGAAAAAGGCGCTATCTCTATAGCATGCCGTTGACAGATCGGCTCGTCGTAAAACGCGATCCTCGTTACAGCGTCGCCAACAACTCTCTGGCTTGCGGATGATCACCCGCTTCCGATACCGCCCGTTCAAGCATGGAGACGGCCTTGGCTTTTTCTCCTTGCTTGGCCGCGATTTGACCGAGATAAAAATAGACGTCGGCCTTTTTGATGCCCGCATCCGCTCCCAGCTTCTGCAGCAACAGCGCGCGAAAGGTCTTTTGAGCGCGGTCGAGGTCTCCTTTTCTAAGGCACAATAGTCCGAGATCTCTGAGGATATGGATGTTTGTAAGATCTATCTTGAAAGCCGCGTCAAAGTGTTGTAGCGCCTTTTCGTCTTCCCCGACGCCTTGAAGCGCTTGGCCCAAGCGATGGTGATAGACCGCGACCTCCTTAGCCCGGCGGCCGCCGTACGACTCGATGATTCTTTCCAGCACCGGAATCGCATCGCTCTGCCGATCCGCGGCGATATAGAAATCGCATAACGGCAGCAAGACGCTCCGGTCATCCGGTACGAGCTTTACCGCTTGCTCGAGACATTCGGCCGCGCGCGCGGGATCGCCCAAACGTTGCGAATAAAGATCCGCCATGCGACGATAGAGAGCGCCCTTGCTCTCGGCGTCCGCCAGGCCCTGAATCTCGCTCTGAAGCAAATCGATGAGCTTCTGATGTTGCTCATATTTTTCATAGTGGGCTCTGAGTCGTTCTCGCGTCTGCGACGAAGCGGGATCGATTTCAAACGCTCTCAATAAGAGCGTCTCCGAGCGCGGCGCGTCGCCGAGTCGCTCCGAGGTTAGCTCGGCGATCCGATACGCGGACTCGATCGCCTCCTCGCCTTCTAATTGATCAAGCAACTGCTCCATGGCGGACGCGGTTCTCTCCCAATCTTGCGCTTGTTCATAGAGCCCGATCAGGTCTCGGAGCGTTGCAATATGCTCGGGTCTGCGCTCTAGGATCCGGGAATAAGCCGCGATGGCCGCCGCGTTATCCCGCAGACGATTCTGATTCAATTCGCCTAGGCGCAACAGCACCGCGATCTCTTCTTCAGCTTCCGTCGCCTGAAAAGCAGCATCCGCTCGTCGCGAAAGAAGCTCGCCGAGCTCGACCCAACGCTCATCAACCGTATACAGCCGCTCCAGTTCGTCGAGCGCATCTCGATTTCGCGGATCCTCGGCGAGGATTTCGTTCAACTGTTCTATCGCCTTATAGCGTTCATCGAATTGCAATTCAGCCAGCCGGGCAAGCTGGATACGCACGGCAATGCGATCCGTGCTGGTTTCGGCCCGATCCAGGCTTTGTTCCAAGAGCTCACGAAGCTCCTCCCAGCGTTTGGTCTCTTCGAAGATCGCTTGAAGCGCGCGGCTCGCGCGCTTCTCGTTAGGTTCTTCCTCCAACAGCTCGCGATAGGCCTCGATGGCTTTTTCGTGCTGTCCAAGAGGTCCGGCGTGAAGCTCCGCAATGCGATAGCGTAAATCCAAACGAACGCGTAGATCCGCCTCTCCCTCAATACGCGCCGAAAGAAGCTCGATCACCTCTTTCCATCGTTGCTGTAAGCTTCGGATACGCGCCAGGTTGTCCAAGGCGTCGACATCGCGGTCGTCAACCGCCAAAACATCTTGCAGGCATTGCGCCGCGAGATCGATGTCGCCGAGCGATTCCTCCGCGAGTCGCGCCGCCTCGCGGAAGTGCTCTCTTTTCTCGATCTCATCGCTTTCGACCAGCGCCCACGCGCGCAGCGCGACGTTGAGCTCCGATTCACGGCCCGGTCTTCGTAATAACTCGACCAGTTGCGCGTGAGCGTCCAACGATTCGGGAACCGCTTGGATCGCGGCGCGTAAACAGCTCTCCGCCGCCGCCTCGTCATTCAAGCGATCGCGGTACCACGCCGCGGCGCGCAAAACCATACTTTGTCGATACTCCTTATCGAGCTGAGCGGAACGGACCGCGCTTTCGACTAACCCGCGTAACTCGTCATAGGCGTTCGCGGCCTCGGCGAGCCGTTCAAGCTCATCGAGCAAAGACTCGTTGCCCGGATCCAACTCGAACGCTCGCTTCAGCGTCGCGAGCGCCTTGGGTAAATCGTGTAAATCGCTTTCCAACATGGAAGCCGCTTCTTGCAACATACGCACTTTTTCCTCGTTGGAATCGGCCAAGCGAATCTTTATCTCATACAGCTCCAGGATTTTTTCCAGATAACCCAGCGGCCGATAGGCGTTTTCGAGTATCTCCACGACTTCCAGCGCCAACGCGTCATCGCGCGTGAGCCGTTGCAGACCCTGAAGCGCATCCGTGTTGTCGGGCTCGCTTTCCAGGACCTCTTGAAAAACGGCGAAAGCGCCCCGATTGTCCGAAAACCGCTGCTCGCGAAGCTCTCCCAGACGGACCAACAACTCGTTGCGGTTGCTTTGAATATCGACCGTATTCAATCGGCGTTCGAGAATCTGCGCCAACGAATCCCATTGCTCGGTTTTTAAATACAACCTGTCCAAATCGGCAAGCGTCTCGTTCGGGTCGTCATCCTGCTCCGCCTTTCTCACCAGCGCTTCGATGGCGCGGGTATCATCGGAGAGCCGCTGTTCGGCGATGCGCGCCAGCCGTTGATACAAAGCACACGAATCCGCCGGACTCGGCGTGGAAGAAGCCTGCTCGCCGAATACGTTGGCCAGCTTATCCCAGGCGTTGATGTGTTCCGCCAGCCGTTCGAGGCTCGCGATGATTTCGCCGTCCGCCGGGTCTTCCGCCAGGGCTCGACACAAGACCTCAAAGGCGTCTTCGGGACGCATTCGGCCCTGCTCGTGTATCTCCGCCAAGCGCTTGAACTCGTCGCGGCGTTCATAGGGATCGGAAATCGCCTCCACGGTCAATTCCATGACGCGCGCGAGCTCGTTCCAGCGCTCCTGCTGGCGCAATAGGGGGTCGAGAATCTCCGCCACTTGTATGCGATATAATTCGAGGTTGACGATGCGCAACAACGCTTCGATCGCCGGGTCGTAGCTCGGATCGAGCTGCAAGGCATCCCGATACATACCGATCGCTTCCATCACATCGTCCATTTCACGTTCCAGCACTTCTCCCGCTCGCTGCAATAAGGCCACGCGCTCGCTATCCGATTCGGCGATGCTGACTTGCAGCTTCAAATTTTCGAGCAGCTCAGGCCACATCGCCTGTCGCTGATATAGTCGCACCAGCGCGTTCACCGCGTGCCGGTCTCCCGGCTGGTCCTCCAAGACGCGCTGATACGCGTCAATGGCCTGCTCCGCGTTTCGCAGATGCTCATCGGTGAGATCGCCGAGCCTCAAACCCAGGGCGGCGCGTTCCGCGGGCTCGACCGCCAGCTCGATACGTCGTTTGAGAATGTCGCTGAGCAAAGTATAGTCGGCGGTGGCGCTGTATAGACGATCCAACGACTCCAGGGATATCGTATCGGTATCGTCTTCTTCCACCGCCCGTCGATACGCGTCAATGGCGCCTTGCTGATCGTTAAGCAACTCTTCCAATACCGATCCGAGGCGGCGAAACAACTCCCCCCGCTCCTGGGCATCGAAGGTCTGCTCGAGGCGCCGTTCAAAAACATCCACCAACCCGCGCCAGTCGCCGACCATGGTATGAAGCGCTTCCAACGAATCGTAAGGGGTCGGATCAGTCGGGTCGTGGGCCAGCAGCCGCTCATAGGACTTGATGGCCGAACGGGGATCGCCCCGCTTTTCGTCGTGCACGCGGGCAATCGTGGTCAACATCGTGGTGATCGTACCCGGGTCGTCGGTCTTTTGCAGCGCTAGATCGTAAGTGGCCACCAGCTCATCCCACGCGCCCATGGCCGCGGCCAGGCGGTCCAAATTCGCGCGAATTTTATCATTTACAGGCTCGATGACAAAGGCGCGCGACCAGGCGTCGAACGCGCGAATCGCATCTTGTCCGCGAATTTCGTGTAACTCCGCTATCTCGCTTAACAGCCTTACGCCGTCGCCGGGATCTTCGAGCAACTCGAGTTGCGCCTCAAAGATCGCCACCAGCTTTTTCCACTGGTCCAGATGGCGATAGATCGGCTCCAAAATCTGCGTGATGCGAAGGCGATGCTCAATATCCTGCACCAGAACCTCAAGCGCGCCGATGGTCGGTTGGTGCGCTCGATTCAGATGCGTGATCTCCTCGTACAGATCGATCGCGCCGACCTTGTCGTCCAGTCGGGTAGCCAACAACTCGGCGAGACGGTACTTGAGCTCGACCTCTTCCGCTGTCCCCAAATTTTGATCGATGCGATGGCGGAGATGGTCCGCGAGATCGCTCCAGCGCGCTAACTTTGTATACAGCTCATCCAACGATTCCGTCGCAACCGCATCCTTGGGATTTACCTCGAGTATCTCTCGGTAGCTTTCGATCGCGCCGTCCGAATCTTTCAGCGCCGCGAGGAATACGTCAGCGCGCTTGTGCAACAACTTGATGCGCTGCTGCTCGCTCTCAGCGATATCGGCCTGCGAGCGGTAAAGCTCGAGAAGCAACTCATGGGCGCCGGTTCGTTGATAAACAGATTCAAGCGAGGTAAAGGCTTGTTGATGGGCGGGGTCGAATCTCAATACGCTGACATAAAACTTCGCCGCCTTTTCCAAGTCTTGCGTCCGCTCATCGCACAGCTTTCCGGTCTGCATAGCCAACTTCGCTATCACCTCGTCGTCGACCTCGGTTTCTTCCAGAACTTCGCCGAAAATATCCGCCAAACGCCCCCATCGCTCCCCGACCTTTGCGAGTCGCGTCAAGGTTTCCCAGACATCTTCATTACGCGGATCTTCTCGAAACAGCCTACCGTAGACCTCAAGCGCGTGAGCGAAGTCCTCCAACTGGTCCTCATAGATTTGCCCCAGGCGAACGAACAGCCGCTTGCGTTCTTCCGGATCGATCTCCATCTCGATTCGGGCTTCCAAAACCGAGGTTAATTTCGACCACTCCATACGCGCGAGATACCCGGGCTCGAGAATTTCCGCCGCGATGGCTCGATGTTCGCTCGCTTCGCTCATGAGAGACTCGAGCAACTCAATGGTGGGCTCGTGTCTCGTGTCTTCTTCGATCGCCTCGCGCAGGTGCTCGAGAGCGCGGTACGGTTCCGCTAGATTGACGAGATAGTTTTTGCCGAGTTTATAGTGTAGCTCAACGGCGTTGCCTACCTTACGATCCAGTTGCTGTTCGACCATCGCGACGAGATCCGGCCAGCGTTGCTCTTTGGTATATAAGCGCTCGAGCGCCTCATACGCGTGCTCATCACTGACCTCTTTTACAACATCCTCTAAAGCGCTTATCGCGGAGCTAGAGTCTTCCAACCGGCGCTCGTAGATCTCCGCTTTTTGCAGCAGCAAGCGCCTGCGGGTCCCGGGATCCTCGGCCAGCTCGTGTTTTCGCGTCAAGATCTCGATCAGGGCCTCGTAGTCGCCGATCTCCGCATTAAGCGTTTCAAGCGCGTCCAGGGCTTGCTTATCCTCCGGCAGTAGCTCTAATACCCTTCCGAAGTATTCGCGGGTCAACACGACGTCATTAAACTGGGTGCGCGCGACCTCGGCGATCTTTCGGTAAACCTCGGACTGGATTTCGCCGCTGAAAATATCGGGCGCGATATCCCGCAAGGTCTGAAGGTATTCTGTATACCGCCCGCAGGCTTCGGCTAAGCGGTGATACTCGGACAACATCCGCGGAAGGTCATCGTCCGACAATCCCACGCGTACCGCTTCCCCCGCGTAAGTAAAGGCTCGGCTTAAATCGTGTAAACCCATCTCCGCGACGTCGGCGGCGCGGCGTAACGCCAGAAGCCTATCGCTCGGCTCCTCGGTGCTCGCAAGCACATCGAGAACCATTAATAACTTGTCGTAGCGCGCTAAAACCTCGTACCTCGGACGCGCCACCCGCGCGGCGTCTATACGGTAAGCCGACTCGGCGTCGGACATGATGCTGTCTAGCGCGGCCAGCGAACCGTCATGTTCCGGCAGCTCTTGCAGCACCTCTTCGTAAGCCTCAATCGCCTCTTCGAGGTTACGCGTACGCGTTCTCATCAGTTCCGCGCACTTAAAGCGCAACTCGGCTCGTTCTATCGGATCTTGCGCTTGATCGTGCCTCATACGAATGATATCCAGCAAATCCTCCCATCGCTCACTCGCCTCGTACATTCGACTCAGAGCGGTAAGTGCCTCTCGAATCGGTCCAAAACGATCGAGCACGTCGTTATACGCGACGATCGCGTTGTCGCGGTCGTCAAGCTTCTCTTCGTAGATTAGACCGACACGGCAAGCGATCGCGCATCTTTCGCTTTCCTCCTTCTCGACCGCGTCTCGACCCTGTAAAATGTCGACTAATTGCGGCCATTTTTTCGTACGCTCATAGAGCCGTTCGAGAGCGACCATCGCATCGACGTCGTCCGGATCGTTCTCCAAGCGTTTCTTATGGGCGGATATCGCCCCCTCCAGATTATCCAGGATATCTTCGTATAATCCGCCCAAGCGGACCAACAGCTCTTTGCAAACCTGCGGGTCGGTCTCAAATCTCACCCGTAAATCGATGTCAGCCGCCTGAGCCGCGTGGTCGCCTTTGGTCATATGAATCCGCTCTAAAGCGCTCGCCGCGGTCAGGACTCTATCCGGATTCTCCGGGTCTATTTCGATCAACCGCTGGTATACGCGTTCCGCCGCATCAAAGTCTCCCAAACGCTGGTCTAGCAGTTGCGCTTGCTCCAGTAGTAAATCGCTGTGTAAATCGCGGGACGCTTGCGAGGCCTCGATGGCGTTCTCCAATACTCGGACGCGTTCGCGGCGATACGCCTCGCGGTTCTCCGATACACGAGCCAGATCCTCTCTCGCCAAGCTGTCCGCGGGATCAGCTTCCACCGCCAAGGAATACGACTTGAACGCGGCGGCAAGATCGCGAAGTCGGTTTTCCTGTAGCTCCGCGACCCGGCGCAGCAGGCTCGCCCGCTCGCCGGAGTGCTCAATCGCCTCGAGCTGAATTCCCAATATCCTGACCAGATCGGTATAAGCTCCTTGACTCTCGTATAGCGGCTCTAAAATCGCGGCGATTCGTTGGCGCTGATCGGGCACTCCGATCAGACGTTCCAGAGCTTCCTGCGCGCGCAACAGCGTCGGCTGTTGACCGAGCACGGCCTCGTAGTTGTCAACCGCGGTAGCGGGCTTGCCCAGCTTGCTCTCGTACAATTCGCCGAGCTGTAGCATCAGCTCAATGGCGTCCTGGCCTTCCGCCTGGTCGAGCTTACGCCGCAATAAAGCGGCTAAATCCGTCCAGCGTTCAGTGCGTTGATAGAGCCCTTCGAGCGTGCGAATCGCGGGCGCGTGATTCGGCTCGAGATCGAGCACCGATTGATAGGCTTCGATCGCCTTTTCCGGCGCATCCAGTATCTCTTCGAATAAAAAGCAGACTTGAAGCAAAAGCTCCAACTTGGTCGCGCTGTCAAAAGTCTGGTCGATTCTTTCGCGGTAAAGCGTCTGTAAATCTTCCCATCTTTCCAAGCTGGTCAGCAATTTCTTAAGTGCGATAAATGAAGTGTCGTTGAGTGGATCGCTCGCCAGCACCCGCCGGTGGAACGGCTCCGCTTCCTCCGGTTGTCCGAGCACCTCCTCGTAAAGCTTCGCCGCGCGCGCCGACAGCTCGACGGCATCCACCTCTTGCAAGCTACCTGAGGCGATCAATTGAGCGCAGCAAGCGACCAGCGCTTTATGCTGTTGCGCCAGCTCCGCCGCTTCATACAACCGATTCCACAGCTCGCTGTCGGTCGGTCGATCGCGAAACGCCGCTTCCAAAGCGGCATAGGCTCCAATCTGATCCCCGAGCTTTTGTCCGCTTATTTCCGCCAACTGCAAGCGTAGCTCTTCTATTTCTTCCCTATCCTCGGATAGCTTAAGCAACCGCTGCAACACCTCGTGAAGTTTGTTAAAGCGTTCGCTTCGCCGGTATGCGCTTTCCAGCAGTCGATTGATCCGATAGGCGTATTGCGGTCTGTCTTCCGCGATTTTCTCCAGCTCGGCTATCGCTTGACCATGACCCGAGTCGCTTTCCAATACCGATTCAAAAACCCCAATAGCGTTCTCGCAGTCGTCGAGCTTCTGGGCGTATAAAATACCGAGGCGCGCATCCAGCTCTGTTTGCGCTCTCTGGTCTTGCTCCAGCGCGCGCCTGCGTTGCAAGATCTCCGCCAGCTCCTCGTAGCGTTCGGCCTCAACCGCCAATCGGTCGAGCGTAAGCAATACCTCGCGGTTATCCGGGTCGATGACCGACATCTCTCGGTATCTATCCGCGGCGGACGCCGGGTCGTTGAGCTTTTCTTCCTCGATTTGCGCGATCTCTTTTAAAAGCTGCCAACGAACCGCATCATCGTGCTCGATTCCGAGGCGATGGACCAGAAGCTCCCTTAGATCGCCGATTCGATCTTGAGAGCGAAAAACCTGGTCAAGAGTCGCGATGGCTTCGGGATCTTCCGGAGACAGCTTTATGACCGCGCGTAGCTGTTCCACCGCGAGATCGATCCGACTGAGCTCTTCTAATGCAACGGCCGCGATTCTTCTTCGCAAGGCGAAAGCCTCGTCGTCCGGCGCTTCGTTTAAGCGCGCCACGAAGGCTTCGACCAGCCTGTCAAAAGCAGACGCGCGCTCCGCCGCGAGCTCGAATTTCATACGGGTGTCCTCGTCATCCGGCGCTATCCGGTAAGCTTGCATCGCGTAATCGAACGCGGCAGCGCTGTCTCGCAACTGTTCCAGCGCCAGGTCCCGCAGTCGGCCCAACAAAACGAGCCGCTCGGCCTTGTCTCTCTTCGGAACGTTCTTGAGCAATACCTCGAGAACGCCGGATAACTTCGGCCATTTTTCTTCGCGCTCGTAGATTGGCACCAGGGCACGCGCCGCTTGGACATTGGTCGCATCGACCGAAAGTATCCTCTCGTAACTTCGAAAGGCGCGCTGCGGCTCACCGATCTTATCTTCGTATACACGAGCGGCGCGAAAGCTTAAATCGATCCTAAGCTGCGCGTCCTCGGTCTTTTCCGCGACGCTGCCAAAAACGTCGACCAGCGCTTCCCAGTCGTCGCCATCGGCATACAGCGCTTCGAGACCATCCCAATCCTTCGCGTCTAAAAACATATCGCGCAAGGTACGACGGGCTCGGCCGTTCTTCGGATCGAGCTGTAAAACGCGCCGCCAAGTCTTGACCGAAGCCGCTTGATCGAGGGTTTGCTCGGTGTAGATCGCCCCCAACTTCTGAAGTGTCTTGATGCGTTCATCGTCGTTCTGAAGCACATCGAGGCGTTTCTCGAGAGCCTCAGCCAGGACCGGCCAATTCTTGCTTTGCTCCGCCAGCCTCTCGAGCGCGTCAATCGCGTCGATAAACCTGGGATTTTTCGCGAGAACGTCACGCCATAAACCGACGGCCTCATCGTATCGATGGAGTCGCTCGCCGGCAATTCGCGCCATTTCGATGGTGTTATTCAAGACCGTATCCGAATCAGTTGAACGTTCGGACTCTTTTCCTAGAAGCTCATAAAGGGCTTGCCAGGCTCGCTTTTTAACATAGATATCCTTAAGCTTGGCCAATGCCTCGCGATTGTCCGGGTCGAGTTGCAACACCGCCTCCAGCGGCTGTGTGGCCTGGTTATAGTTCGCGAACCTCTCGACCCAGAGCGACGCGACGCGCAGATAGTACTCGACCTGCGTTGCTCGCTCCCGCGCTACATCGGCTTTTTGGTTTAAGATTCGTATCAGATCATTCCAACGACCCATGGCTTCATACTTCTCGGCCAGCGCGGTTAGAGAGATGTCGTCGTCCGGTATTAGCTTGAGTATCGCGTTATAGCTATTGATAACCATCACGTCCATCTTCAAATGATCGCGATAGATATCGACCAACTCGCGAAGCAACGCGACTTTCGCTTCGATTTGCTGCTCCGATAAGATATCGATTTCCGCTTTTATGATTTCGACCAGCGCGTTCCATTTCCCGGTTTCGCGATACAACTCTTTAAGAATCGTCGATGCCTCGGTATTCGAGGGATCGATGCGTTGCACCAACTTCCAGGAATCGATCGATCGCTCGACCAGGGACGGGTTTGCTTGCGCCGTCCTGGCCATCTCTATAGCGAGATCAAGCCTTCGATCTTTCTCGCTGACCACGCGCTGCGCGTCGGCGAGAATATTGAGCAGCCGTCCGATGTCATCCTTTTCCCTGAGATATTCCCGGTAAAAATCGAGCACCGCCGGATGCCCCGGTTCGAGCTTCCGAAGCCGGTCAAAATAGACCTCGGCCTGATCCGAACTGGCGCGCATTCGCCAATGCACCATGCCGATCTGCAAGAGAATCCCCTGCTCGACTTCGAGCGTTTGTCTCGCTCTCAACGCGTCTTCATAGAGCCCGACCAGGTGGTCCCATTGTTCGGTTTCGGTGAAATACTCGACGAGATACCTCAACCCCTCGGAATTCGTCGGCGCGAGATCCAGCACGCGCTCGTAGCAAGCGGCCGCTCTGTTACGGCTTTCCGGCTCTTGCGCAAACACCCGCGCCGCTTGGAGGAAAAAGCCGATGCGTTGATCTTTCTCGCGAGCGTGTTCAGCCGCTTCCAGTAGAATCTGTCCGAGTCGGCCGGCGTTTCCTCGCGAACCGATGGTCTGGGTATAAAGCCGCGCGGCACGAATGTTTCCCGGATCGATCTCCAATACTTTTGCTAAGAGTTTTTCGCTCTCCTTAACTCGACCCTTTCTCTTGTATTGCCAAATCAAACAAGCGGCTCGAATCAACAGCGACGTCTTAAGAGAGACGTCGGTGGCCGACTCCGCTTCCTCGATGAAGCGCTTGGCGAATTTCTGCCAACTCTCGGTCGCCTGTTCGATCTGTTTAAGAGCGTCGTTTACTTCGTTGAGATCCGGATTGAGTTTCGCCGCTTTCTGATACGCCTCAACGGCTTTGTCGACCTCCAACAGCTCATCGTAATAGATTCGACCGAGTTCCTGCCAGAGCGCCGCTTCCAGCCGAGGATCATCGGGAACCAACTTGAGCTCCAGCTCGATTAATTTTGCTATTGTACGGATGTCACCGTAGACGAGATGCCGCTCGCGCGCTTTCTCGAGGAGCCTGATCGGCTGTTCGCCTAATAACTCCGAATCACCCGTGCTGATGACCTGACTGATGCCATCGAACGCGTCTTGATCGTTCGGATCGTCTTGTAGCAACCCCAGATATTTTGAAAGTGTCAGCAGAGCCATCGATTTCCTTATGTGGTATACGGAAACGCCGCCGATTGCGAACGTATCCGTATCGGCTATCGTATCTTTCCGAACCGTCTAACAGCGCAGAATTCAAAAGTGTCGAATAGGTTGTACCGTCTTTGAAACCGCGAGGCTATCTGGATTGGTTGCTGCCTTTGTCGGGACAGCGCGCTCGCCGCGCCGATGCGGGCGAAAAAAGGACGGTAAAAGACTACGGTGGACCGCGGAATCATAATAATTTCAACCTGTTCGGTGCTCGAGCCCGCATTTCTCGCCCCCAACGACCGACGGGGTCGAAAGGCAAACCAATCTCTACGTAATTCCGCCTCGTCGCGCGCGGATCCGCTTAAGGTGCGATCAGCGCTATGAAAGGTAAAAGAGGGCGAAAGGCGCGAGAGCTCGGCCGCTTCGGGGTGGACAGATAGAAAATTGGGGCTAAGCCAAATCGTCATCATTTATAGCTACTTCGACCCATGGTAACGGTGCGAACTCATTACTGGCAAGCATAGAATTCCCGTAACCGTTCGAGGGGGTACTGCTGTTTGGTTACGACGGCGTCCAATTCATCCCGTAAAACCGGCTTTCGTCCTCGCTCCTGCATACTCGGGTCCTTCGGTCCGTGCGTACTGCCGCTGGAAACGTACAGCATAGCGGACTCGCGTCCGCTTCGCTTTGTACGTTTCAACCGACAACCGTCAGGACCAGCAAGGTCCCCATCCTCGCCGGCCCTCCGGGCGCGCTCGGTTTTTCAGGCGAACTGGCCAACCACTTGCTTGACCCCTGAATGCTTACGAATTCCCTATATTTGATAAGGTAGGCTCTAAACCTAAATGTAAGGGTTTTTCCTACATTCTGACTACCGGTTCTCTATCTTAGCTACGCGACCGATATGCCTTCCCCCCTCAAACGAAGCTTCAAGAAATGTCTTCACGATATCGCGAGCCACTCCAACTCCCACAACGCGCGATCCCAAACAGAGCACGTTCGCGTCGTTATGCGTTCGGGCCGAGCGCGCGGTGAAGGAGTCGGTGCAAACCGCCGCTCTAACCCCCGCGTGACGGTTCGCGGCCATGCCCATCCCCAATCCGCTGCCGCACACGAGAATCGCTAGACTGAATTGCCCCTTATAGATACCGTCCGCGACCGCGTGGGCATAATCCGGGTAGTCTGTCGCTCTCTCGTCGAAGGCTCCGAGGTCTCGATATGCTACTCCCCACTGCGACAACCAAATTTTTACTTGCTCTTTGAGAGCATATCCAGCGTGGTCCGACGCGATCGCTAACGGCTTATTATCAATCTCTTCACTCATATTTCTTAAAGACCAAGGTTGCGTTGGTCCCTCCAAAACCAAAGGAATTGGACATCGCGACACGAACCTTTTTCTCTCGGGCCTGGTTCGGAACGAGATCCAAACCCTCGGCTTCCTCGATTGGATCATCGAGGTTTATCGTAGGCGGCATAATGCCGCGACAAATCGTAAGGATCGTCAGTATAGCCTCCAAACCGCCCGAAGCCCCGAGCAAATGGCCGTGAATCGACTTGGTGCTCGAAATCGAAAGACCCTCGGTCGCGTATGGTCCGAAAAGCGCTTTTACGGCTCTTAGCTCGATGATATCGCCGGCCAGCGTGGCGGTACCGTGCGCGTTGATATAATCGATATCGGCAAGGGACAATCGAGCGTCCTCGACCGCCAGTCGCATCGCTCTCACGCCTCCATCTCCATCGGCCGACGGCTGCGTCAAGTGATAGGCATCAGCCGTGGCTCCATAACCGATGATCTCTGCATAAATCTTGGCGCCGCGTTTGATCGCGTGCTCGCGCTCTTCCAAAACCAGGATTCCGGCGCCTTCCGCGATCACGAAACCATCGCGGCCCTTGTCAAAGGGACGGCTTGCCTTTTCCGGCTGCTCGTTATGCTTAGAAAGCGCGCGCATAGCGGTAAAACCAGCGACGCCGAGAGGCGTGACCGGCGCTTCCGTACCCCCGGCGATCGCGACGTCGACTCCGCCCCGTTGAATCCATCGAAACGCTTCTCCGATCGCGTGCGAGCCGGAAGCGCACGCGCTGCACGTGGTGAAACTCGGACCCTTATAACCCCATCGCATCGATACTTGGCCGGGCGCGAGATTCGGAATGACCGCCGGGATAAAGTAAGGCGAAACGCGACGCGGCCCGCGCTCGAATAGCGTTCGAGCCGTCTCCTCAAGAATATCCAATCCGCAAAATCCCACGCCGATAAAGGTGCCGACGCGTTTCTTGTGTTCTTCATCGGGATCTAAACCGGCGTCGTTGATAGCCATTTCGCTAGCGGCGATTGCGAAGTGACTGAATCGGTCGCCCTCGCGAAGCCGCTTCTTCTCGACCCAGTTTTCCGGGTTAAAACCGGTGACTTCCCCCGCGATACGCGTGGTGTATTCCGAGGCATCGAAACGGGTAATCGGACCGATGCCACTCGCACCGGCGATAGCCACGTTCCAAGTGCTCTCCGCATCTAATCCGCAGGGGCTGACCGTTCCGATTCCTGTTACTACGACCCGGTGCGTCACTTTCTATAACTCCATAAGCCGATTTTCCTCTGTTGTTGACTTCGAATACCCTCTTTTTACACGACGTGCTGATAACCACACTAGTGGAAACTCAGAAGCAACGTAGGCCGATTTGAATGGTTTCTGTCCTAGATCTGCCTCCCGCCTTAATCGCGCGGCAACTCGCGAGAGCCACTACCGGCTCCAACGCGCGTCTTGTCCCGAGATCGCGACGTTTTTCGGTCCCCGAATCGCCGCGACGAAAGACAGCTATCGGCGCATCGAAAACAAGCGGCTCAGCTTCAACCTTTCTTAGCGAGCTTTTCCTCGATATATTTAATCGCATCGTCTACCGTACGGATACGTTCCGTATCCTCATCGGGGATATCGATGTCATATTCTTCCTCAAAAGCGAGCACGAGCTCCACCACCGCGAGCGAATCAGCGCCCAAATCTTCGATAAATTGAGATTCGCCCCTGATCTGCGCGACGTCGATGTCCAGTTGTTTGGATACGATTTCCTTAACACTATCAGCAATGTTCATCAAACCCTCCAGAGGAACGATAGAATTCCACTTCTAATTGTCTAACCTAATATTCCACCGTTAACACGTATAACTTGACCCGTAATGTACGAAGCCTCTTCACTGCACAAAAAAACGACCGCTGCCGCCACGTCATCGGGCTTTCCAATCCGACCGAGCGGTGTTTGATTTAATATCCACGTCTTAACCTCTTCCGGAAGCCGAAGCGTCATTTCCGTATCGATGAACCCGGGTGCAACAGCATTGACTGTAATATTGCGCTGGGCGTACTCCCGAGCCCAAGTCTTAGTCAAGCCGATGATCGCGGCTTTCGAGGCTGAATAGGCCGTCTGACCGGGATTGCCAAGTTCCGCGACAACGCTCGCGAGATTGATGACGCGCCCGCGTTCCGCCCTCATCATCGACCGGATCGCCGCCTTGGTACAATATATCGCGCCATCGACATTTACCGAGAAGGTCCGGTGCAGGCTCTCTGCCGATACCCTTAGTAACAACTGATCCAGCGCGATACCCGCGTTGTTAACTAAGATATCTATACGACCCAACCGCTTCGCCAGCTCTCGAATCGCCTCTTGGGCCGCGTCTTCGACCGATACGTCAAAGCATTTGGTCTCGCCCTTGCCTCCGGCATCAGTGATCAACTTGAGGGTCTCGTCGGCGGGTACGATATCGGCAACAACGACGTAAGCGCCGGCTCGACTTAGCATCGTCGATATCGCACGACCGATTCCGCGAGAGCCACCGGTTACGATCGCGACATTTTCGTCCAGTCTAAACATATCCCACCTTCGTTTTAGATCGCAATAACAAGATTCCTGATGGTTTATTGTCCTTCTTTCACCACCTTACTAACGCGCTCCCCCAGGTGATACCCGCTCCAAGGCCGCAAAAAAGTAGGTTCTGACCGGGTCTTACCAGTCCGTTGCGAACCGCTTCGTCCAAGGCTATTGGAATCGACGCGCTCGACGTATTACCCACCCGTTCGATATTGATATAAAAACGTTCTTTCGGGATGTTACAGCGATTAGCCACCGCGTCGATGATGCGGATGTTCGCTTGGTGCGGTATTACCCAATCGATATCCTTCGGGGTCAAGCCGCTCGAACGAATCGCCGTCTGAATCGCGCTCGACAGACTCTTCACCGCGAATTTAAATACGTCTTGTCCCGCCATATGTACGAAGTGCTGCTTATCTCTGACAGTCTGTTCGCTCGCGGGAGTTCGAGAGCCGCCCGCAGGGATGTATAGCGATTTAGCCTGAGATCCATCCGCGTACAAATGGGTTGAGATAATACCCCGTCCGTCTCCGCTTGAAGGACCAACGACCGCCGCGCCTCCTCCGTCGCCGAATAAAACGCACGTGGCTCGATCCTCGTAGTTGAGAATGCGCGAAAGCAATTCCACTCCGATGACCAAAATGTATTTCGCCTGATTCGCTTGGATTAAACTGTCCGCAACGCTCAGTCCGTAAATAAATCCCGCGCAAGCAGCCGCTAGATCAAAGCCGGGGCAATAGCTGCGAGCGCCGATCTTCTGTTGCACGTACATCGCCGTCGCCGGCAGAGGCATATCGGGAGAAATCGTGGCAACGATGATGAGATCGAGTTGTTTCGCATCGATCTCGGCCATATTTAACGCTTGAATCGCGGCGTTCGACGCGATGTCGCTGGCGGCTTCATCGGCGGCCGCGATCCGTCTTTCTCGAATCCCGGTTCGCTCAACGATCCACTCGTTCGAGGTATCGACCATCTTCTCGAGGTCGGCGTTGCTAAGCACCCTGGACGGAAGATAGTGTCCTGTACCGAGTATGGTAGAATCGGGTTTTTTGGCGTCTTCAGCCACTGTCGTTTCGCTCACCTTGCCCTCGGAGCACTCCACCTATCCCATGGAGACAATCCGAGAGACTACTCCTTATTTGCCTGGTCCTTACCCGGCAATACCAACCGTCCGTTATAGTGACCACACGCTCGACATACCCGGTGAGGAATCATCATTTCAAAACAATTAGGACAAGGTATTAGATTTATCGGGGTGACCTTATCGTGATGCGCCCGGCGCATATCGCGTCGCGCTCGGGGAGTTCTTCGCTTTGGGACCGCCACTTTTTTACTCCTTCGTGATGTTTCTGCTAACCGTCTCTTGACCTTAATAAAACGATTAAACGACCGCCCGGTGATCCTGATATCTCGGGTTGGGCTAGGAACAAGAGAACAGGGTTTGGAAAAGGTGAGCTAATATGCTGGGATGAGTGAACGAAGTCAATCCAGAATGCAAGCAAACCATTCGTCGAGACGCCGACAAAGAGGCAATTTTCGAACACCTCGTTCGAGACAAACGAGCGCGCTCCGATCGAACCGAAGATCAGGGAGACTCTACCACGGCCCCCTTTTCGTCAATTTGAAGAACGGCGAACCCGGGTCTCCCATATGACCCGTCGTCGCGATCCATTGCCGGTCCAATCAAACGGGGGACCACGAGGTGAAAGTCCTCGGTCTTGATTCCAAATGGGATACGGCTACCTCTTGTCGACGAATAGGGCCTCATTACCTGCACATAAGGCCAGGCAAACAAGCCGCTCCCGGCGCCCACTCGTTTCGTAAAAGCGCCTAGTTCCGGGCTTCCGACATCGATACCCCCACTCGTTCGGCAGATAGAATTCTCTTTATCGACAGCCGGCGCTTCCCAAGCGATCAACCACCGCCGATCGCCGTCCTCTTCGGGTAAAACATCCGCGATCTGCTCGAGATCTATCTGATTAAAACCACACGCGTTTTCGCCGAGCGCGTACCTACCCTCGGCTGATCCGGCAACGGGAATAAAGAGACTATTCCCAATTTGAACCGAGCGCATCGCGGTAAGGTTGATAACCCTATCTCGCGCCGGCGGATCGAGTGACGAAAAGGCTGATTTTATAAATGGCCACGAATCTCGACCGCCGGCCAGCACAAGCGTTGGAAAATCCATCTTGCCAAGCGCCCTAAGCGAGCGAGATGCCGTTTCTTTGTCATCGCCCACGCCTCCCAACAATAGCGCCAGGTCGGGCTTTTTTAGCGACATCTCTCTCAATTGTCGCTCGATGGAAGAGCGTACGTACGCCGGTCCTGAAAACGCGACGATACGAATCGGAGGATCAATCCCTTCGATAGCGAGCGTTCGCCCTCGAGTGCTTAACGTCGCGGCGCCGACCTTCCATCGCCTGTCTTTTGGCGGATCGACCGCCAGGCACCTTACATAAGGCGTCGGACCGGCAACCCGTATCCGCGAGGGGATATCTCTACCACAGCTTTCGCAGCCGTAAAACGCAAGGGTTAATCCCGCTACCAGCCATCCTCGATTCATCTATATATTCTTCTATGCTTGTAGCCATCAAATAGTTAAAACGACACCGCGCAATTACGACCGCGAGATCGGAGCTGCTCTGCTGCTAAGCGTACTAAGATCCGAGCGGGTCTTTTAGAGGCCCGTCATCAGGACGCGGCGTACCGGGAGGATTGGGTAAGATAAATGGGCTAACATTGAACGTCCCGCACATCCGGTGATTTCGATAGAAGCCCCAATGGACGTAGACCCGCCCATCTCCCGAGAGGATCTGAGGCGGCGGCTCCGGATAGGGTTGGGCGCGTAAAACCGCCTCGAACGCGCCATAATCAAACGCGAGAAAACCGCTCGACTTTACAAATCCGATTCGATGTACCGAGCCATCGCGATTGAAAACGATCTCGAGCGTCGTATTGAGCGACATATCGGCGAACGGACCGGAGACCGAGGGAAGGCCGGCGATAAAACGCCAGGCGAATTCCCGATGAATGCGGCGATGAACGGCCGAGATATACTCGGCAAACGGCGAGGCCGCCGCGTTGAGCGCGGTCTGATTACCCGGTTTCACGTTGCTGACGAAATTCTCGATGGCGGCGCGAAACTCGCGCCAGCGCTTGTTACTTCCGCCGCGAGACTTCGAGCGCCGCTGCTGTAAATAGCTCTCGCGCTCCTGCTTGAGCTCTTTATCCCCGAAGGTGTCTTCAAACTGCGACCAGGACAAGTTGAGGTTTATGCCCTCTTTATATTTCCGCGACCCGGACCGGTCTCCGCGTTCTTCCGCCGCCGCACCCGGCCGGTACTCGCCGCCCTCATCGCCCGGACCCCGTCCCCGTATTCCCGGCGAAATACGGTATGTCCCCATGGCGTCTCTCACGACGATGGCTTGCTCGTCACCTCCTGCCTGGGGCGCTCCCGCCCTTCTATCTCGGCTATATTCGTCCGAAAACCGGCTGGCCCCGGGCGCCGAGGCTCGATCGACAGCCGGCGCCATCTGTTCGCCGCTTGACGGCTGCGACGGACGCGACGGCTCGGTTTCCGCCTCGACCGAAGTCGCGGTTCGTTCGTCGCTACCCTCTCGATCCTCGAGATCGGCTGATTCGAACTTATCGGCGTCGCCGAGCTCTCCGGTATCCATGCCGGGCGCCAGTCTCGCGGAAGGCTCGGGATCGTCGCGATGCATGTTTCTGACGATAGCGACGGTTTCCTCTTCCACTCGTCGATTCTCTTTCGCGATAAATCGCGAATTTTCAGGCGGCTCTACGTCCGGGTTATCGCTACGCTGTCTTACGGCTAACTTATTCTGTACCTCGGGCGGAATTTTGATCGTTTCCTTCGGCCGAGTCTCGATCAATTGAAGTTGAATCGGTTTACGTTCCTGGCGCCTCTCTTGTTTCGGTTTTACCGCGACCTCGGAAGGTTCTTTCTTCTGTTCAACAGCTTCCTTTTCCAAATCATCTTCAAGCTGCCGCGCGTTTTCCTTTGTTAGGCGGTCTTTCTGATTCTTCTCGCTATCGGCCCGTTGTTCATCTCCAGAGCTAGAATCGGTCGGCTCAAAAAAAATGGGCCTTCTCGCCCCGTGTTGATCGCTTTCCAGCATGACTTCAGCCAAAACCCCGAGAGCGCTATAAATCGGTAAATGCACGCCGAGGGAAGCGAGTAGCGCGATCAAAAAAACGGCTAGGCTCGGCTGGACGTATCGCATGGCGTTAATTTTGACCCACGAAATCTCGAAATAGTAGTACCTACCGAACGATTTTTAAAAAGAGCGTCATATCCCCTAATTATCGATTTTTCCGGTTCCGCTATAACGAACACCAAAAGGTTGCGCTGCGTATCGCTGTATATTCCTGAGTAGACGAACCGCGCTCCCCGATCAATAAAAGCGCTCGAGAACCCATGCAAGCCGATGCGGCCAGGGAAAACTCCCGCGTATCCTCGCAAAACTGCTGTTCACCTCCGAGCTTGGAAAGCGAGGCGTCGAACCAATTCACGCCCACCATTCGGTCGTGGCCATAGGTTCGAGGCGCCGCGGTCACGACTCCATTGAAACAAGAGCTGAGAGAGGGTCTTTCTTCTGTATCAGCTCGGGCAATACGCACCGGCTCGCCCACGATTCGTTCGTCTTTGCCCAATCGAGCCGCATAAATGCCGGGCGTCTCTTCTCTGGTCCTCTGGTCTCTATAAGCCAATATCAGCTCTCCGTTGAGCTCGAGCAACCGCGGCGTCGCCGCGTGGTAATGAACATCGATTAACGCGTACGGCGAGCTTCTTCCGTCCGACAACATGATTTCGCCTTCAAGCTCGTCTTTATGAACCCAGGTCTCGGCCCAAACGATCTTGGGCTCACCGCCGCCTTGAAAAATCGAGGGCGCACCGGCGAGCCCCTTGTTTCTGGAAATTACGCGCGGCGTCACGCCCCGGCTCGCGTCGAGGCGCACGAACCAAACGCTCTGCTCCGAACGAGAGCCGTCGTGCCAAGCTAAAAGCAAGCCTTGTCTATCAAGAGAGATGCCGACGCCCTTACTCATGGGCCCCGCCGAGCCGACGATTCGAGCCCACTTCATATCCAGCTCGCTACTAAACCCGTATACCGTAACAGAACCAGCGCGACTTTCGAAATCGACCTCACGCGCATCGGTGTTCGCGTCTTGATTAGAACGGCGCAGACACGCCAAATAGATCGCTCGCGCGTCAGCCACGGCGTCGATTCCCCCTCGACAACGCGAGTCGATAGGGATAGCCCGGCCCAACGCCTCTCCGTTTTCGTCAAGCCTTCGACCATATAAACCGTCCGCGTCCGACCAAAACGCTACCGCCTGTTCTTTTCGAAACGCGACCAAGGCGATCGCATCGATGAGCTTATTTCTGGAATTGAAGACGCGATACTCCGGACCGAAGCGACAACGCAAAGCTCGCCCTTCTCTCTGTTTACCGAAGATCAAAACGAGAGCAGCCAAAGCGAGGCCGAATAAAAGAAGGACCTTTCGACTGGATAGTAAAAAAGAGAGGCTACGCATGATAACTCAAGCCAAATTTCTTCGAAGCTCTCCCCCTAAAGCGAGTTGCCCGCAAGCGGCGGCGATATCGTCGCCTCTCGGGCGGCGCAAGAAAACCATCATACCCGCTCCGCGCAAATGGTTATAAAAAGCATCCACCGCCGCTTCCGGCGGCGCTTCCAATTGCGTGCACTCGATCGGATTCATCGGGATAAGATTGACCTTTACCGGTACCCCTCGCAATAGCTTTACCAAACGGCGGGCGTCATTCTCGGAATCGTTTATCCTTCGAATTAGGGTGTACTCTACGGTGATGCGCTCGTGTGTACCGGTCGGGTAGCGACGCATCGCTTCCACAACCTCGCGGACCGGATACTTACGGTTAATCGGCATGAGATCGGATCGGACCGCGTCGTCAGCGGAATGTATAGATACCGCGAGTTGAACTTCTCCTCCGAAGTCCTTCGCCAGACGGTCGATCTCTGGAACCAGCCCGCAAGTAGAAACCGTCATGCGTCTCAGCGACATGGCTTGCCCATCGGGATGACTCAACAATAAAAGCGCTCGCGAAATCGCGCCGTAGTTATGCAAAGGCTCGCCGATGCCCATCAATACGATAGCGCTAATACGCTCGGTTTCTTTCAGCTCCCCTTGAGCAGCCGAAATCTGCGAAACGATCTCCGCCGCCGTCATTTGCCTGATCAGCCCGACCTTTCCAGAAGCACAAAACCTACATCCCATGGCGCACCCCACCTGACAGGAAAGGCATTGGGTTACGCGACGCGAATCGCGTGAATCGTTTCCGTCCAATTCGTCCTCTTGCGATAGTGAGAAAAGCTCGGATTGCGGCGACGATGTATGCGGTATCAATACGGTTTCCACGCGACGACGATCGTTCATTTCTAAAAGAAGCTTTCTCGTTTTGTCGCTCGAGATTCGACGGCCGACGATCGCCGTGGGAGCGGACAAGCCCCTCTTCAGCAACTCTTCACGAAGCGAAAGAGGCAGATCAGTCATCTCCGCTGAATTAAAAAGACCCCGTTTATGAATCCAGCGAAAAATTTGTACAGAACGGTACCGAGGCTCCTGCAATTCGGCTAAAAGTGGCTCCCATTCATCGGGAAATCTCTCCGAAAGCGACTGAGGCTCGGATAGCTTTTGAGGCCATTGAACACTACATTGCATTCCAATTTCGTACGTTTCAGTAAAAAAACGCTTGCTTTTATCTTTATTATTGAGGTACAAGGCCGGCCGATGTGTAGAGGAATCGGAAGGGTTTTTTGAAAATAAATAAAAAAAAATTGCATTAGTTGACTTTTTAAAGAAAACTAACGTTCAATAACTCGATTGCGGAATCGATTAAACTTTTTTTGAAAAAGCTCGTATATATTACGAGTACCTTTTCTTGTTCGAGAATAATAAACGGAGGATAGAATGAAAGAGCTTAGCCGCAGATTACTTTGGTTATGTATAGCGATTCTTGCTTCAGTTGCCCTAACCATGACCGTCGTCGGATGTGGTTGTGACGACGACGAAGAAGAACCGGATGAAGCAGGTGTGGATGTTGGAACGGCCGGAACCGGTGGCGACGGTGGAACCGGCGGAACCGGTGGCGGTGGGACTGGTGGCGATGGCGGTTCGGGTGGAATTGATGGAGGATCCGGAGACGGCGGTGGTGGAACCGGTGGAACCGGTGGAACCGGCGGAACCGGCGGAACCGGCGGAACTGGTGGTGACGCACAGGTAGACGCAGAAGACGATACTGGCATTGACGACGACGCAGGAAACTAAAAAGTCCACCTTCTCTCGCTGCTCTCGCTGATTTAACAAAAACAAGCTCAATCCGCCCCGTGTCTAGCACACGGGGCGGATAAATTTATTCTGAGATCGCTACTTATCGGGAGGTAGAAGTCTTTGAAAGCGATAAACCGAGTTAAGAATCGCGACGGGATACAGAGGGAAGGTACGACGTCGCCGAAAAACAATATCTACAAGGAATCCTAACCGTTCGACTGAAGTGAGGTAGCTTCTCAAAAAGTCGTGGCGCGCAGCGGAGGATACCTGGAAGGGGGGCGTCTCGCCGGCATTTTCTCGCTGTTTTTTAGTAATTCGGCCAAGATGGCTGCGTTCCCGGGTCGTTACGCCGCCACTTTTTGAGAAGCTACGAACTGAGAGGGAGCATCAAGCTTTCAAACTCTTCGCCAAACTCGCGCCGTTCTTAGACGTGGGATTATCGCCTTTCGCATCCAATGCCGGAAGAACGGGCGCTGGGCGAAAGGATCGGAAAGGTTTTTTTTATCCGGTATGGGGGTGGCGAAAATCCGACGAATGCACGGGTGACGTTCTCGAGCGGCGATAGCTCAAACGCTTCAAACGAAAGTCGAATAAGAAGAAGGTGTGGCAATAGCTCACGTTTTCTTGCATCGTTAGTCGGGCCGGCATAACGGGTCGACTATGAATGCCTCGTCAAAGCGCCTCAAGCTCACCTATGTCGTAGTCGTAGCGCTCGCGATCGGCACTGGTTTGCTGTTGAGACGCCATGTTCTGACCGACATCGGTCTTGGCTCGGATGACTATATGCAGCACGCGATGCTCGACGGCGTATACCCGGCGAAGCGCTCGGCATTTGATCTATTCAAATTCGCGGACGGCTCGGCCGAGGAGCGGCAAGAGCTGATGAATTTCGGCACCATACCGTGGTGGAATCACCCGGGATTTCGCTTGGCGATGATGCGTCCCCTGTCAAGCGCGTTGACCTATCTCGATTACGCTCTCTTTGGTAGAAATCAGGTCGCGTTTCATATCCACTCGATGCTTTGGTGGGCGCTGTTTATTGTCTCTACGGCGTTGTTATTCATCGAGCTTTTGCCGATCCGCATCGCAATGATCGCCGTTGCGCTTTTCGCCGTAGAACAAGGACACGGATTGCCGACGCTCTGGCTAGCCAATCGCAACGCGCTTATCTCTCTTACTTTTGGGACCGTGGGGCTTTGGTCCCATATCCGCTGGCGCCGCGGCGGCCCTCGACGGTTTTGGCTATTGAGCGTAGTCGTGTTTTCATTGGCGCTGCTCGCGGGTGAATGGGCGTTCGCGTCGTTCGCCTATCTTTTCGCGTTCGAGCTGGTCGCCGGCGAAGGACCGTTACGAAGCCGAATGAAAGCGTTAGCCTCGGCGGCGGTTCTCGCCTCGGGTTTTCTCGTCGCGCAAGGTCTCCTCGGTTACAGCGCGCTCTACTCGAATATATACGTCAATCCCATTACGGAACCTGTGGAATACCTGATTCAAGCCTTGCAGCGCATTCCGGTCATGTTTGCGGAGATCGTCTTTGGTTTGCCGGCGCTATGGTATCAAGAGGGAACGCCGTGGCGTTCGTTTGTCCTGTCACTCGACATCTTCACCCCGGAGATATGGCGTAAACTCCCGAGCTGGCAGTTCTGGCACATCAGCATCGGCGTGGTGGCGGGGATAATCGCCTTCTTCGTTATCCGCTGGGGTCTACGCGCCGGCAAAAGCGAGCTGCGTAAGGAGCTCGGTTGGTTGCTTTTGGGCGCCTTTTTCTCGTTGCTGCCGATGGTCGCGTCCTTTCCCGCAACCAGACTGGTACTGCCCGCCGCCATCGGCGTATCGGCTGTCTGGGCGACGGTAATTTTATACGGATACGACGTCTTGCTCTCGTCGATCAAACGCAATTCATTTCGACCATCGCTGAAGGCGATTCTGGTGCTCGCGGGCGTGGGCTACACCCAAGTCTGGCAAGCGTCGACGTACGATCTGTGGGAGGTCGGGGCCTACAGCTACTTTTACGAATCCGTGAGGCAGTGGATTTTGCAGGCGGATGTCGATCAAACCAGGGTAAAGGACCAACACATTTTTATGATCAACGGAACCGAGCACACGAACGTTTTCTTCGCGCCGTTTGTCTGGAACTACCATGGATATCGCGTTCCGCGCTCGTGCCGAATCCTGAGCGCGGCTCCCCACGCCCACGACATCGAGCGGACCGGCGAAAACGAGCTACGATACACCGTGCTCGCCGGAGTGTTGCTCGATAGTCCGATGGAACAGCTCTATCGTGTAGACAAATACCCATATGCGCTCGGCGACAGCGTCGAGCTCGATGAATTTCGCGTTACAATAACCGAACTACAAAGGGGTAAACCCTTCCGTTTTCGCTTCACCTTCAAAAAACCGCTGGAGAGCCCCTCTTACCTTTTTCTGTACTCCGCCGGTACGGGTTTGCGCCGATTCGCGCTTCCCCGGGTCGGAGAAACCTATCGCGTACGTCTAGCGGTCTTTCCGAGCCTGGTTCTACTTCAACGGCGTTAATAAGGCTTTTAACTCGAGGTCGAGTTGCGACCGGCGCCACGGAATCAACGAAAAGCTGCATTAAACAAGATATGTTACTCTATGATTCGGTCTTAAGGATCTAATGATGAACCGACCGCTGATATACGCCGGAGTATTCTTCGTCCAACTTACGACATTGATGTTGGAGATTCTGCTAACTCGGATCATCAGCGTTATCGCCTGGTATCACCTCGCCTTTTTTGTGATTTCGCTCGTAATGCTGGGAATGACCGCGGGAGCGGTGTTGGTTTTCGTTTTCCCGAAACTGTTTCCTGACCAAGAGATCCCGAACAGGCTCGCGCAGTCGACGCTCGGTTTTGCCATCGCTATCCCCGTGGCGATCGGCTTTACCCTTTCGCAACCGCTTTTACCGGTCAACGATCTGATGTCTTTTTTGGCCCTCTTATGGACGGGCGGATTGCTCGCGCTGCCCTTCTTCATGGCCGGAATCGCGATCACCCTGGCATTGACTCGCGCGGGGCTTCCGCCGAGCATCGTATACGGAGTCGATTTGTGCGGCGCGGCGACGGGCTGTCTACTGATAATCCCGCTGCTCGATCTCGTCGATGCGCCGAGCGCGGCGATCCTGTGCGGCGCGCTGGCGGCTTTTTCCGCTCTGTTTTTCGCGCTCGCCGCGAGACGCGGCTTGGCCGTGCCCCTGGTCGTCGCGTTGCTGCTAACCCTGCTGGGGTCGCTCAACGCCAAGGTCACCCCCTCGCACTTGCGTCCCGCTTGGGTGAAAGGTTCACGAGAAGATACAAAGAAATTATCTTATATCGGTTGGAACACCTATTCGCGGGTGACCGTAGGGGAATCGAAAAACGAAATCCCGGCGCTCTGGGCGCCGAGTTATAAGATACCGATGGCGCTACTCAAGCCGATAGCGTGGCGCGATATTTTAATCGACGGCGCGGCGCGTACCACGATGGCCAAGTTGGGCGACTCGCTGCAAGACCATGAGTATATCGCTTGGGATCTCACCTCTTTCGTGCATTTCTTGCGTAACTCGGGATCGGTCGCGGTAATCGGCATCGGAGGCGGACGCGATATCCTTGAAGCGGTGCGGGTAGGACACAAACAGGTGGTCGGAATCGAAATCAACCGGCTGATAGTCGATTTACACGAAAATACGATGGCGAGCTATTCCGGAATCGCCTCGCTTCCCGGCGTAGAAATCGTCGCGGATGAGGCGCGTAGTTTTCTCAGCCGCGATAGTCGATCGTACGACGTCATCGTGATGTCCTTGATCGATACCTGGGCGTCTACCGGCGCGGGGGCGTACTCGCTGTCGGAAAACGGGCTGTACACCCTACAAGCCTGGATGACATTCCTCTCGCGGCTCAAACCCAAAGGGATCTTCACGGTTTCGCGCTGGTTCAATCCCGCCGCGCCGGGTGAAACCGCGCGCATGACAGCGCTGGCGATGGAAGCTCTCTGGGCGATCGGCGTAGACCAGCCGGCCCGTAATATCATCCTGCTACAGCACCACACGCTCGCCACGCTTTTGGTATCGCGCACGCCGTACTCTTCGAACGATCTCGCGCAAACCGAAAAGCAGGCCGAGCGACTGGGATATACCATTCTGATAGCTCCCTATCGCGCGCCCACCCATATGCTGATGTCACAAGTCATTAACCAAGGAAGCAGCCAAGATCTGTGGAAATGGACCTCGGCACAAATATTGGACGTGACGCCGCCGACCGATGACCGTCCCTTCTTTTTCAACATGCTCAAGCCGAGCGGCTGGCTCGCCGTTGGTCAATCGGTGGGCGCGCTCGATATGGCCTTTTTAGGAAATCTACAAGCCACGCAAACCTTGATCTATTCGATCGCGGTCAGCCTGATTCTGACTCTCGTAACCATCGTCGCTCCGCTCTTCGCGCGGCGTCGAGACCTGCGCGGGACGCCGCGCTCGCTGCTGTTCGCCGCGAGCGCCTATTTCGCATTGATCGGGCTCGGGTTTATGTTCGTGGAAATGGCGTTGCTGTCTCGATTGAACGTGCTCATAGGACATCCGACGCTCGCGCTCGCGGTGTTGCTGGGGGGTATTATTTTATTTACCGGCGTGGGAAGCCTGCTGAGCTCATTGGTCTCGATAAAACGGACGATCATCGCCCTGCTATACCCGCTGATTCCGGCGATCTTGTTGTCCATCACGGCTTCGTTCATGCACGAGTTGCAGGACGCGATGTCGGCGACGACCGCGGTTCGAGTCGCTATCAGCGTCGCGCTCATCGCTCCGTCGGCGCTCGGGCTCGGGCTGTGCTTTCCATTTGGATTGCGCCTGGTCGAACGAAGTGAGAGGATTTTAACGGGGGAAGGAAAAGCGGTGATTCTTGGACCCTGGCTTTGGGGTATCAACGGCGCGTTCGGCGTCTGCGCCAGCGGCCTTGCGCTTGGAACCTCGATGGTATGGGGAATTCATACCACGCTGACGGTAGGGACGATCTGCTACGTCGTCTTGCCGCTCGCGACCTGGCGCCTTACGCGACCGCTTAGATCTCGATAGCGCCCTGTCTTATAATGCGTATCGTTGTTTGGGTTACGTCGACAACGGTTGACGGCGCGCCTCCGGGCGCTCGTCCGGGAACCACCGCGTCGAGCTCGGGCCCGATGGTTTCGCTCACCTGCCGATCGGTCCAGGCAGACGGACGCGAGGCGAGATTCGCGCTAGTCGCGGTGAGCGGGCCGCCAAAGGCCTTCACCAGATCGAACGCCGGACAGGGGCCGGGAATGCGAAGGCCGATCTTTCCATCCCGAAGCAACTGAGACGGTAGACCTTCTCGCGCCCGCATCACCAGGGTGAGCGGGCCCGGCCAATGGCGTTCGGCCAAGCTAAAAGCCAAATCCGAAAAAGCGGTTACCAGAGTCGAGGCCATTTCGATCGAGGATACTAGAACCGCGATAGGATCCTGCGCGCGACGGCGCTTGATCGCAAACACGCGCGCAACGGCTCGCGGGTTTAACGCGTCCGCGAGTAGTCCAAATAGGGTTTCCGTAGGACAAGCGATAACCCCGCCGTGTCTTAGAATCGCTAAATAGGTATCGCGCTGATTCAAGGGATCCTACTTGTATTCGCGTCGCGCTCGCCAAGCAATATCGCGCCGGAAATGCATACCCTCAAACGAAATGAGCGATACGGCCGCGTACGCTTTTTCCGCCACGGCGTCGATGTCCTCGCCGCGGGCGACGACCGATAGAACGCGACCGCCCGAGGTCACGAGCGCGTCTCCCTTGGTGGTCGTACCGGCGTGATAGACGTCGACTCCCGCGAGACTCGCGGCTTGCTCGATCCCGCGGATCGCTCTGCCCTTGGGATAAGCACCGGGGTATCCTTCGGAGGCGAGAACCACGCAAATCGCGGCCGGCGCATCCCAAGCGGGTTGACCATCAGCGAGATCTCCGCGAGCGGAGCCTAGTAATAAATCCATCAAGTCTCCCTTCCAACGCGGGATCAGTACCTGGGTTTCGGGATCGCCGAGTCGGGCGTTGTATTCCAGTACAACGGGCTCTCCGTCAACCATCATCAGACCGATAAAAAGGGCGCCGCGATACGTGATGCCTCTGCGCCGAAACCCCTCGAGGGTCGGCTTCACCACGCGCTCGCGAATGGTATTTTCAACTTCCGCGGTAACCACCGGGGGCGGCGAGTAGGCTCCCATACCACCGGTATTCGGTCCGCGATCGCCGTCGAAGACCTGCTTGTGGTCTTGGGAGGCGGCCAGCGGAATGAATCGCTCGCCGTCGGAAACGATATGGTAGCTTATCTCTTGTCCGACCAGCCGTTCCTCCACCACCACCTGATTGCCCGCGTCGCCGAATTCGCGCTGGCGCATTATCCTGTCTATCGCCGCGACGGCTTGTTCGGCGTTGGACGTAACGATCACCCCTTTTCCCGCGGCCAATCCATCCGCTTTTACCACCAAAGGACGCGATTTGCCGCGAATATAGAGCTCGGCCTTATCCGGATCGTCGAAGACCTCGAAGTCCGCCGTCGCTATGCCGAACTCCGCCATGAAGCGCTTGGCGAAAACCTTGGAGCCCTCGATGAGCGCTCCCGCCCTGCAAGGGCCGAAAGCCGAGATTCCCTCGGCCTGAAGCGCGTCGACGACGCCGTTGACCAAAGGCGCCTCCGGTCCGACGACCACGAAATCGACCGCGAGCGACTTCGCGGCCTTAACCACCGCCGCCACATCGTCGGCGTTGACCGCCACGGATTGAGCGAACGACAGCGTACCCGCGTTGCCGGGAGCGCAAATCACGCCGCTGACCCGGGGCGAGCGAGAAACAGCGGCCGCAAGCACGTGCTCACGCGCGCCGCTTCCAATAATCATCACTTTCATTTCGACCTGCCTGTCATGTGTTCGAGTAACCGAGAGCTCAAATCTATCGATTCGATCCTATCGTATCCCTGGTATTCGAAAAGGCGCTAGCCGTCAACCGACCCACCTCTCGAGGATTGCCCCGCTGCCTATTTAAGCCTTAACGTGGTAAAAAATCTGTCGGCGTAAAGCGCCTCGCTACGAAAAATGGCTAAGCTCTAGCTTAGGGCGTACTCGCTTCTTACGCGTTTCCGCTCGACCTTTTTTGCGACGTTAAGGTTTACCTTCCGACTTCGTCTTGCTCCCGCATCCGCTTTTCGGTCTCTCGGGCAAAAGCTTGAAAACGGCCCTCCCTTATCGCCTCTCGAATCCGCCGCATCAAGTCGGCGTAGAAATATAAATTGTGCTGCGTCATCAAGCGCGCCACCAACATCTCACCGGCGATCGCCATGTGCCTGAGATAGGCGCGCGAAAAGCTCTTGCATACCGGGCAGTCGCAACGGTCGTCCAGCGGCGAAAGGTCATCTCGATTTCTCGCTTGTTTGATGTTTACCCGGCCGCTCCAGGTGAGCGCCTGTCCGTTGCGCGCGTTTCGCGTGGGCAGCACGCAGTCGAACATGTCGAGACCCGCGCCGACCGCGTGCAGTAGATCGATCGGCGTGCCCACGCCCATCAAGTAACGCGGCAGCTCAATGGGCATGCGAGGACCGATATCTGATAGAGCGCGGTACATCTCCGATATCGGCTCCCCCACGGAAAAACCACCGAGCGCGATCCCGTCAAAAGGCATCGCGGAAAGAGTCTCAAGGTGACTCAAACGAAGATCGACGAAGGTCGAGCCCTGCACGATCCCGAAGCGAGCCTGTCCCGTTTTCTTTTCATAAGCCAGACACCGCTCTGCCCACGCGGTCGAGCGGCGAACGGCCTGTTCAACGGTCAAACGGTCCGCGGTCCCCTCGGGACATTCGTCCAACACCATCGCGATGTCCGATCCCAGCTCCGCTTGAATCTGCATCGATCTTTCAGGTGTCAGACGATGTTCCGAGCCATCGATATGAGAGCGAAAGGTCACTCCGTCCTCGTCGATCTTGCGTCTATGCGCGAAGGAAAAAACTTGAAAACCGCCGCTATCGGTCAACAGGGCGAACGGCCAGCCCATGAACGCGTGTGTGCCTCCGAGTCGCGCGATAAGCCGCGAACCGGGACGCAACATCAAATGGTAGGTATTGGCGAGAATGATCCGCGCGCCGGTCGCCGCGACTTCGTCCGGGGTTTGAGACTTAACGAATGCCTGTGTGCCGACGGGCATGAAAACCGGCGTTTCGACCACGGCGCGCGGCGTTGTGAGCCTTCCGCAACGCGCCGGGCCGTCTTGCGCGACCACCTCGAACTCGAAACCGTCGGTAGGAAGTTTCATAACGAATCCGGTTGAGATCCCTGAATCAGCATCGCGTCTCCGTAGCTAAAGAAACGATAACCCGCCTCGACCGCCGCGGCGTAGCTGTTTTTTATCAACTCAATACCGGCGAATGCCATGACCATCGCGAGCAAGGTGGATCGGGGTAGATGAAAGTTGGTCAATAGCGCGTCGACAACCTGAAAGCGATAGGGAGGATATATGAACAAGGAAGTCTGCCGCGTGCCCGCGTGAAAGGCGTTGTCCGGACGACAAGCGCTCTCTAGAACGCGCACTACCGTCGTACCCACCGCCAGCACCTGCCGTCCGGACTTCTTAGCGCGCCGGACGGCCTCGAAAGTTTCGGCGGGGATCTCGAAGCGTTCGCTATGCATGGTGTGCTCGCTCAGCTCTGCTGAGCGAATCGGCGTAAATGTCCCCGGTCCTACGTGCAAGGTGAGAAATGCGAATTCACAACCCCGAGACTCGAGCTCGACCATTAACTCTTTGCTCAGGTGTAGCCCCGCGGTCGGCGCCGCGACCGCTCCGGCGTTCCTCGCGTAAATGGTTTGATAGCGCTCGCTATCCCGAGATGTCGGCGGGCGGCGAATATAGGGCGGAAGGGGTACCGTTGCACAACGCGATAGCACGGCTTCGACCGGCTGCCGCGCGCACAGACAAAGCAGAAACCGCCCGGGCCCTTCCCGTCGTTCCACCGTAATCTGCAGCTCTCCGTCAGCCACTTCAAAACGAGCCGCCGGCCGTACTCCCTTGGAGGCCCTGCTCATGGCAAGCCACATCTCCCGAGATGAAGGTCGCGAAACGCGCTCGAGTAGCAAGAATTCCACGCGCCCTCCGCTGGCTTTGCGAGCGAAGATGCGCGCGGGAATCACCCGGGTATCGTTAAGAACGATCAGCGACGGAGCGATCAAGCGAGGTAGCTCTCGAATCAAGCGGTGTTGATACGTTGCTTCAGCTCGGTCGAGAAAAAGAAGCCTGGACGCGTCGCGCTCCGTCAACGGCTCCTGAGCGATTAGCTCCCGAGGAAGCGAATAATCCAGATCTACGGTCTGCACGGTTCAATTTCGGATTGAGCTGCGGGGTATCGGCGGTTGCTCTAACGCTCGGCGGGTAAAATAAAAGCGGCCGCGACCTTTGGTACCGTCACGACTTGACCGTTCTCCGAGCGGAATTGTTGTTCACCCTCTATCACGCCCAAAACGCGAATCCAACTATTGACGACGATGTCCGTGGCCGCCGGATAAGTAACCCAAAGGGAACATCGCGTGCCGCTCGGGCACTCGCGGACCAAGACCTGTAAGACGCTTTTGCCTTCCTGGACATTGACATTGTACACCCGCGCGACCATCTCCACCTTCTGACCGCTATAAATCGACGGGTTCTGAGAGATTCGAGCGAAAGTTAATTTCGAATCCGCTTTAAAGCTTTCCGCTTCCTCGCGCAGATCCTTCACCCGTTTAATCACAAGCGTTCGAGCTTGAGGCGCCTTGCCCGGTTCGCGCGCGATCAAACGAGGCTTATAGGTACCGGGGTTCGGCATCGGAAATTGATATAGAAAGCGCGCCGCTCGAAGCGCTATCTCTTTACCGTCAATCGTTACCAGCGCGTTGGGAGCGACCGCGCCGGCGATTTCGATCGACGCCTTGTCGGTTATCGCCTCGCTACCCGGACGGTCGATCTGCATGGTCGCGACCGGAACCTTGGTGCGAATCTCGTCAACAACCGCTTCCGCGTCAGGAGGCTGTACGCGATAACGAACGACCTTTTCGATAATTCCCGAGGTCGACGCGCTCGCGGCGTCGATGGGAAAGCGGCGCACACCCCTACCCTTCGCGTCAAGCTCGAGCTCCTCCCCATCCAAGGTCACGCGAGTACCGGGATGCGCGTCTACGATCACGTCAATCGCGGGCGGATCGGTCTGCAAGGCGGACTTATCGACTCTGATCCGAAAATCAACGTCCAGCACTATCTTGGCGGCTTCCACCTTACCTTTTGGATCGATGTAGTCCACCAACACCATGTTACTGCCCACTCGAAGCGAATCCGGAGCCAAACGAAAAGTCGCTCTGCCCGCGACTAGGCTCTGCTCCTGTCCGCCGAAACGGATCTTGGAGCCATTCGCGGCTCCGGGTACATCGAATTGCATCCCCTCGCCTTCATCGAGACTCACCACTCGCGCTTGTACTTTGGATTTCCTCTCCTGTAGATACAGGTAACCGGCCGCGGCGGAAACCGCTAGAACCAAAGCAACGACAAACAGCGTCGTTATCGGTCTTGCGCCGCTCTTTCTCGCGTGTTTTTTCCTTTTATGTTCGTATTCCGACCGAAGAGGAGACGGCGTTCGCTCCGGCCGCGATTTTGCGGCCGGCGTTTGAGCGACGCCCAACATCGTACGGCCGGTATCGGGAGGCGGAACGCTGGGGACCTTTTCGGCGGTCGTATCCGGTTTCAGAACGCTTTCAGGTTCGTCCGGCCGCTGTTCGCTTTCTCGCGGGCTCGGTTGTTGTAGGTCGAGACCGTCCGCCGCCGGAAGACCCAACACGGTTCCTCCAGACGAGACCGCGGGCGTCGGTTTCGCTCGCTTTGATTCAATAGCGGGAATAGTCCCGGGCGCGATACCGATCATTGTTTTTGCATAACCAGACTCCTTGCGGCTCGGATCGCTCACGGCCTCACTCGGGGTATCCTCGGCGGGTTGCTCCGGTGGGATCGACGGTTCCGTTTTCTCTAGTTGATCCTTTCTAGCGGCGGCTCCCATTTTTGTCGTTCCGGCAATCGGCTCGAATTGCGAGGGAATGCCTATCATGGTCTTTCCTCGCTCGGGACGTTGAGAAACGCTTCCCATATGTTCGTCCCGAGAAGGCGTGGAGCGCCCCATCCCCGGCTCAGTCGGCCGCTGTACGCCAGGGCTCTCGCGCTCCTCCGCGCCCACGTCCGCCAACGGGGATTGAAAACCAACGATCGTCCCCTTAGTAACCGGTTGATTTCCGAACTTCGGCTCTAATTCGTCTCCATCGACAAGCTTAGTCGGCTTTCCGCACTCGCTACAAAAGCGGATATCCTCATCTAGAATCGTTCCGCAATACGGACATGAGATGGTTTTTGACCCCATAGCTCGAATACTCTAACAAATTTTAAAAAAAAGTAAGCGTTCAGGCCTCAAACAAGATGTTGGCCGATTCGCCGGCAAAACCGAGCGCGCCCGCAGGGCAGGCGAGGATGATGATAAAATCACCTTTTTTTAGCCTAGTTAGCGATTCAGATCCAAAACATCGGCCATGGAGTAACGGCCGGGCTTTTTGCCTACCACCCAATACGCCGCGCGGATTACACCGCGAGCGAATATCTCTCTCGAATGCGCGCGATGGGTAATCTCAAGGCGCTCGCCCGGGCCGGCTAGTATCAGGGTATGCTCTCCAACCACGTCGCCTCCGCGTAAAGCAAGTACCCCGATCTGCTTATCGGTTCGGGCGCCGACTTCTCCGTTTCTACCAAAAACAGAGTTTTTCTTCGGATCGACGCCTCGCGCGTTTGCGACCGACTCGAGCAAACGAAGCGCCGTTCCGCTGGGTGCATCCACCTTCTTGCGGTGATGCATCTCGACGATTTCAATATCGAAATCCGGTCCTAAAAGCTCTGTTGCGCGCGCCGCCAGGTGTAACAAAACGTGTACCCCTACGCTAAAGTTCGGAGCGATGACGACCGGTGCGACCGCGGCTAACTCATCGATCGCTCGCTCGCAGGCGGCGTCCAGCCCGGTTGTACCGATGACCACCGGGATCCCTCTGCTAGCGCAAGCGGAGGCTAACGCGCGCGTCGATTGGGGTTGCGTGAAATCGATTACAACCTCGGCATTCGTCAAAGCTTGCTCTAAAGAGTCAGTAACAACGACACCGGCTTTCTCAGAACGACCGATAAGCGTTCCGATATCTTGACCGCGCTGCGCACAACCCTCTTTTTCGATCGCGGAAACCAACCGCGCTCGCTCATCATCCAAAACGAGACTCAGGACCGCTCGGCCCATACGCCCGAGCGCGCCATGGATAGCGATCTGACAAGTCACCGACTAACCACCATTTCTATCGCGGCCCGGATCTTTTCCTGTGACGCGTCGCTCGGCATCACCAGGGGTAAACGGATCTCGGGCGCGATGCGACCGAGCATCGCGAGCGCCGCCTTAACCGGTGCGGGATTAGTCTCCACAAACATCGCTTGGTGAAAGCGTAAAAGCGACTGATGCAGATCGAGGGCGGCCGCGATATCGCCGTCTCGGAACATATGCACGACGCTTACCACTTGACTCGGAATCACGTTGGCGGAAACGCTGATAACGCCTTTGCCTCCAACCGCCATGATCGCTAAGGCCAGGGCGTCATCTCCGGCCAACACCGCGAAGCGGCCGGCGAAAGTCGCCACGATTTCTTGACTGCGCAGAACGTTACCCGTGGCCTCTTTGATAGCCACAATGTTCGCGATGCCCGCGAGCCTTTCCAAGGTCTCAAGCGAGATGTCGACGCAAGTTCGACCCGGAATGTTGTACAGTACCAACGGCAAAGAAGCTTCCAAGGCAATCGTCTTAAAGTGCGCGAACAACCCCTCTTGCGTCGGCTTGTTGTAGTATGGCGACACGATCATAACGCCATCGGCCTTTGCCTCGCGGGCGATTTTAGCGAGCTCGAGGGAATGCTCGGTCGAAGCGGTGCCCGCGCCGGCGACTACCGGGACTCTGCCGCCGGTCTGTTCAACCACGGCTCGAACCACATCGCGGTACTCGCGATCGCTAAGATTGATGCTCTCCCCGGTGGAACCGCACGGGACCAAACCGTCTATCCCGGCTTGAATCTGCACCTCCACCAATTCGCGAAGCGCCGCGATATCGACCTGACCTCCGCGAAACGGGGTAACCAATGCTGTAAGGGCTCCTGTAAACATCATTATTAATAAACCTCCACGTGACTCGAAACAGCGGCGTCGCCCGGCTCGTTGAGATGGGAAATCGGCTAGACGCTGAGCAGCGCGCGTTCAAAAGGTGTCGAAAATACCACGCTCGTATGCGTTTGAGTAATGCCGGGAATCGATCGCAAACGTCTGATGAGCATCTCCAAGGTCTCGGTGTTATGGGTCTTAACCTTTAGTAAGAAATTGTGTTCTCCTGTTACGTGGTGGCATTCTAGGATATCTTCGAGCGCCGAAATCTGCTGTGCGATATCGTCGGTCGCGTCAAGGCGATCAATGGTGACGCCGATAAACGCCGTAATGTCAATACCGAGACGACGCGCGTCCAAAGACGCGTAATAACCTTTGATGAACCCTTCGCTTTCCAACCGTCGAATTCGCTCCACCACCGAAGGCGCCGAAAGGCCCACCTGCTCGCCGAGTTTAGCCAGCGGCATCTTACAGTCCGACTGAAGAAGCTTCAGGATCTGTCGATCGATCCTATCTAGTCCGATATCATCTCGCTTGGGTTTCATTAGGCCAACCAGCTAAATCAGCTAAATACTAAAGGCATACCAAGGATTGTCAATACGAATGACGCCTCCTGTAATTGAGGCCCGGTCTATTTGATCGACGCTTCGATCCCAACGGCTTGGGAGATATTTCGCATCCCCGAAGAGCGCACGCGGCGCGCGAGCTGCCTTGCCAAATGGTAGGGTAAAAGCGGTCCTTCGTATACCAAGGCGGTATAGATTTGAACCAGCGTTGCTCCTGCCGCGATCCATTCCCACACGTCCTCGACACTAGCGATACCCCCCGCTCCGATTATCACAAGCCGGTCGCCGACTCGCGCCCTCAGCCTTCTAAGCACCTCAAAAGCGCGGGATTTCAACGGCGCGCCGGAAAGGCCTCCGACGCCGCAGCGACTTATCGTATTGGCATCCGATACCAAACCCTCTCTACTCACGGTCGTGTTGCCCGCGATAATTCCGTCGAGCTTCAGCTCCAGCGCGAGATCCGCAACGGCATCGATATCCTGGTTCGACAAATCAGGCGCGATCTTAACCAGCAACGGTATTCGGCGCTCCGCGCGAAGAGAAAGCCGCGTAATAAGCGCTTGAATAGCGGTCAGCAAGGGTCGCAAACGTTCTATCTGCTGTAGATCGCGCAGCCCGGGTGTGTTGGGCGAGCTCACGTTAATAACGAGATAATCCGCGCAGGGAATCAACCGAGCCGCGCTCTGCAAATAGTCCTCGACCGTTTTGTCATCGGGTACGGCTCTTGTCTTTCCGATGTTGATTCCGACCACGGTGCGCCTCTGCCTCTTTCCGCGCAATCGTCTCTCGGCATCGTCCGCTCCCCGGTTATTAAAACCCATTCGATTGATTAAAGCGCGATCGTCGGGAAGCCGAAACAACCGCGGTCTGGGATTTCCGCTCTGTGGCTGCGCGGTCAACGTGCCGACCTCTACAAAACCGAATCCGAGAGCGCCAAAGAGTTCGTACGCTTCTGCATCCTTATCCATCCCCGCCGCCAAACCTATAGGGCTCGGAAGGTCCAGCCCGAAAACACGAACGGCGATCGTACTGTCCCTTGTAACCAATAAATACCTTAACAATTTGGTTAGTCCAGGAATCGCGCCGAGAAGCATAAGCGACCGCGTAACCATACGATGCGCGGTTTCAGCCGGAAAAGCGAAGAGCAGCGGTCGAACTATTTTGCGATAGAACATCCGAATATCTAAATCGGTTGCATAGCTCGACGAAAAGAGAAAAGCGAGACAAAAGGGCCGGCGGTCTTCTCGCGTTTGTCGCGAGACCCCCGTCGACCGAACGACCCGGCCGGCTCGGTCTTCTACACGTTCGATAGGTGCCTGTTTGCCATTCCTCCGTGCTCGCGCGCGACCAACAGCTTATAAACAAAGCGCGAGGCTGATTATCTGTAGACGCGGAAGAACCCCTCGGTTTACGATACTCGGAACTTCTACCGGTTACTGCAATCGGGAGGCGACGAGGGATCTCGGTTATTGTTTAAAACACGGATGGAAGGTATTCACCAAAGACCCCGTTCCTCTTCTCGTGGGAACTCTTTTGCTCATCGTCGCGGCTTCGGCTTTTTTATTACTGACAGCGGTTCTTCCCGTCCCGATCAACCTTCTTGCGAGCTTGCTGTGTTTTGGTTTTCTCATCGGCGGTACCGCGGTAATGGCGATCAAGGCGATTCGGGGAGAACCCGTCGAAATTCAAGACGCTTTTAAGCCCTTCGTCGACCGTCCAGGCGATTATCTGATAGTGGGTCTGGCCATGCAGTCCGGCGTTGTCGTTTGCGTGGTCGGTATTATCGCGACCTGTTTCATTTTTTTCTTCGCACCAGTGCTAGTAGCTCAAGGCGCCGACTATCGGGGCGCGTTGAGAAACGCAAAGGATATCTCCCTCGCCCATTTGGGAGAGGTTTTGGCGCTTTTACTCATCGTCGCGCTGATCAACATCGCAGGCGCGTTGGTCTTCGGAATTGGTTTGTTTGTTACGCTTCCCGTAACCTATATCGCGGTAGTCGAGGCGTATGAGCAGCTTCGAAAGCAGAGCTCCGATATCGTGGCAAAGCCGGAATAGCCTCCTCCCACGGCCCTTCTGTGTTTCGCCTACAGAGCAATAGGCGACGAATCGTCCGATCGGAAATAGTAGCTTACGAAAAAAACTTTTAGATCGGCTGGTGGAAATTCTTTTGAACCTTACGAGCGCGAAGCTCCTCGCCGCTCGAACGACAACAGCCGGGGCGGGGATCGGTTTGGCTGCCGACGATTAGATAAAGGAAATCGCGCAGTCTTTGCGCGAAATGGATGCGCACGGTTTGCGCGCATAGAGACGATGCTTCACTAGGAACGTGTTTAAAAAGGTCCTCGGCTCGTCTTTCGGGCGGGACGGCCCAATCCGCGGCGTCGTTCGCTCCTCGAAATAGCTCTGCTATTTAAAACTCTATTCGAGCGACTCAACATGAGGCAGGTCCGCGTATCTCATGGTGCCTAGACCGGCGGCGTGAACAGCTTGATTGATTATCATTTTATAATTGGACGGATCTCCCCATAACCGTTTCCCCTCTTCGGGAAGAAGGTAAATCGGATCGAAGTAGAGGTAAGCGGTATCCGGATTAACGCAGGGAGAACGATACACGCTGATCCCCGTTATCCTGTCATAGTACTCGAAGGAGTGCACATCCCGCTTCCCGCCTCCCCCGGGAAGATCGATCACGAAGGTCGGCGTGTTGAAGCCCGCGGTGGCGCCGCGAACGTTCTTCTCTATTTCGAGCGTGGTATGCAAAGCGGTTCTCAAATCTTCCACTCGACTGACGAGATCGTGCTGATAGACGTAATAGGGGTGTACATTCAGATAGCCCAAGCGCTTGATCAACAACCGTAAAGTTTCGAAATCGTCGTTGACCCCCCGCAGCAGCACGCACTGATTGCGCACCGTCAACCCGTTATCAAACAGGCGGCTCATCGCGCGTTGGGTGACCGTGGTCAACTCCCTTGGATGGGCGAAATGGGTGTGTAGCGCCACCTCCTTGCGAAGCTTTCTGCCGCGTTCCGCGACACTGGCCAAGTGTCGAAACCAGCGGTCGTCGGTCAGGATCTTCATCGGCATCACGGCTAACCCTCGGGTCCCGAGGCGTATGCGACGAACGTGAGGGATTTCTAAAAGCGTTCGACCGATAAAGGAAATGCTTTCGGCAGGTAGATGAAAGAGGTCGCCCCCGCTGACCACGACATCTTCGATTTCCGGTCGCGAGCGAATATACCGGAAAGCCATCTTCCAGCGGTCAGCCCGGGTCTGCGTGCGAATTTTCTGCACCTTCTCGCTCTGCGATCCAACGGCATAGCTGCGGGTGCAGAACCGGCAATAGGCGGGACAGCTATGGAGGGCTATAAAAAGCACTCTGTCGGGATAGCGATGAATCAAGCCCGCGACCGGCGAATCTCGCTGCTCGCTTAACGAATCCAAACGAACCATCGGATGGTCCGGTATCTGCTCCGAGCCAAGCGGAATAAACTGTCTGCGGATCGGATCGTGATACGGATCAGCCCAATCGATAAGCGCGAGTAGGTAGGGAGAGACCCTCATGCTCATGGATGCATGCTGAGTTCCAACGACCACGTCCGCGTAAAACGACTCCGGCAAAAGGTTACCGAGCACGGCGCAAAGCTGCTTGGGACTGTTAACGGAGTTTCGGCTCTGCCATGAATGGTCGAGGAACGTGGCCGCGCTTATGTGGGCAAAAGCGGGGATACATCTCCAAAACTCCCCGTTTACCAACTCTCTATGCGCGGCCGAATCCTGAATATCGAGCAATAGTCGAGTCGAACTTTCGCAAACGCTATTATCTAGGCAACTACCAGGTCCAGGGTCATCGAGTTGACCTTCTATTTCCATCGTTATGCTCTCCTTCAGTAAGCGCTAAAAAAAAAATTGTAAGCACAAATGGGGCCAAGTTTGCAGTCCGGGTCGGAAAAAGGTAAAGAGACTGGTCAGATCGCGCGTTGCTCATTAAAGATACCCCCCTAAACCCGCGCGTATCAACTTTTGGAAGGATCGGCCAGTGCCATGCGTATCGCGTTGACCCATAACCTCCGCCTCGCTACCGAGGACAACCCGAATAGCGACTCCTCCGAAACCGTATCGGCGATAATCGAATCTCTGCGTGAACTGGGGCATGATGTCGAAGTAATCGAGATATCTGAATCAACGTCTGCTTTGGTTATCCGATTAGCAGCCTGTAAGCCGGACCTCGTCTTTAATACGGCAAAAACAAGCGGCGGACCCTTGGAAAGGGCTTTCTATCCCGCTCTGTTTAATTCGCTCAAACTCCCTTTTATCGGGTCGGACGCTCACGTATGTACCCTCACATCAGACAAACATCGCACCATGCAGGTCGCGCTGTCGCACGGTATTAAGACACCCAGGTCTAGGCTTGTATCTAGTATGCATGACCGAGCTATCCGGGAGCTACGCTTTCCATTGATCCTCAATCCGAACTTCACGGGCCTCGCCTCTAAAGTGCCTATCGATTGCCTGGTTGAAACGCCTCAATTACTCTATCGTCGCCTAATGGAATTAGTTAACCCGTTCCCTGAGGGTATTATCGTGGAGGAACATATTCCTGGTCGTGACGTGTCCGTGGTTTACCTGGAGGGTGGTCCATCAATCGAAGCAGGGACTCTTGAACCGGTTTCTTATGAATACGATACGACTCAAAAATCCAAATGCAAGAGGGATGTGACCGATCTAGGAGATAAATCGACGACTTTCAACCGGGGTGCGTTCGCGCTTTCCGCCGGGGTCACGGCCGAGCAGAGGGAAAGGTTGGTCGGGAGCTCAAGAGAGATCATCCGTCTGTTCAACCTGTGCGACGTCGCTCAAATCGATTTTAGGGTGGCAGACAACGGCGAGATCTATTTTCGCCGAATCGACACGCTCCCGGCATTCGGTGGAATCTCGGTAATATTATCGGCAGAAGGGCATACCGGAGTTACGTCTCTACGAGCGGTCGCAGGCGCTATAGTCGAAAGCGCGGCCGCGCGCTACCGACTCAAGGATAGAGCGAAAGGGCGGCGGAGGCGGGACAAACGATTAGTCGTCGCTTTAACCTTTAATATTAAGAAATCTGGTTTGAGGCGGGCACAGGGCGACGACGACGCCGAATTCGATTCCCCGGTTACCATTCGTGCGATCCACGAAGCGCTCGACGCCCTCGGCCATAGGGTGGTCGAGCTGGAAGCCGGCTCCTACCTTCCGGGCCTGTTGGCTCAAGCCGGCGTCGATATCGCTTTTAATATCGCGGAGGGCTTCGGCGGCCGTCACCGAGAATCGCACGTGCCAGCGCTGCTTGAGCTTCTCAATATTCCCTATACGGGCTCGGATCCTACAACGCTTTCGTTGGCTCTGGACAAATCGCTGGCGAAGCTCGTCGTTAGCCAAGCGGGTTGTCGGACGGCTTCCTTCGTCGTCATGAGCTCCGCTCGGGAAGCGATTCCGGAACAACTCGCGTTTCCGGTCATCGTCAAACCCGTGGCCGAAGGAAGCTCGAAAGGCATCAACGCCTCAAGCGTGGTAGAAAAACCGGACGACTTGAGAAAAATCGCCGCGGGCCTCATCGCCAAGTATCGACAACCAGCTTTAGTTGAGAGTTACCTCCCCGGTCGAGAATTCACCGTCGCTCTGCTGGGAGAAGACCCGCCTCGGGTGCTTCAACCCATGGAGGTCATCTTTACCAATCCCCAAACCAAGCATCCGATTTACGACTTCTCCACCAAGTTCGAAAACCAGAAAGTCCGATTCGAGGTCCCGGCTGACGTGAATAGCGACTTACGTTCCGCGTTGGAAGATGCCGCGACTCGGGCTTTTGCGGCGCTCGGCTGCCGGGACTACGCGCGTATCGATCTGAGGTTGGACGACAGGGGGCGAGTCAACTTTATCGAATGCAATCCTTTGCCGGGGATCGCGCCGGGTTTTTCGGATTTCTGCGTAATCGCGGAAAAAAGCGGTTTGTCCTATCACGACCTTATCCGCGAAATGGTTACACCCTGTATTCGTCGCTGGCGTAAGAACTGACTGGAAATTAGATTCGCTCGCGGCGCAGATGGAGGATTGACCCGACGGTCTGACGCGCGAGGCGGCCGCCGCTTGGTTTTTCGCCGCTGAAAAAATGTTTAGCCCGCGTCGCCCGCTGACGCTCGAGGAAGTAGTCGGATGCTTCAAATTGCACACCTTATTTTGATATATCCGCGCTATCCCGTAGACGCAATTGATTCGATGCGTCATGATTTGGTTTGTCATGAAAGCAAAACATGGCCGCGTCCTCGTTGTCATCGAAGACCAGACGATACGCGACGAGACGGTTGAACGACTGGCAGGACCACAAAGAACTATTGAAACCGCGTCGGAATGGGGTAGCGCGATTGAAATCGTTGAACGCGCACCGCCGGATCTCGTCCTAACCTCCTTCGATCCCGGAGATGTCACGAGCTTTGAGGTACTTAAGCGAATTCGCGCGCTTGCACCGGACGCAACCTTAGTCGTTATTATAGAGGCGTTGGAAGCATCGAGCGCGGTTTCGGAAGCCATCCGTCGCGGAGCGGACCATTGTTTGACCCGTCCGATTCGACCCGACGCCGTCGCGGTCTTGCTCGACCGGGCCCTCAAGAAAGCGGTAGCCGCCCGGAAAGGCACGCGCGCGGTTGAGCGTGTCAGCGAGCATTTCCATATCGGGCACTTTCAACGAACGATTGGGAGTCACCCGTCGATGCAGCTCTTGCTGCAACGCGCGTTACAGGCCGCCGAGACAAAGGCGACCATATTGATCTACGGCGAAACCGGAACCGGCAAAGAGCTAATCGCCTCGGGGATTCACGAGCACTCAAAACGGCGCGAGGGCAATTTCGTAAAGCTCAACTGTGCTTCTCTGGCCGAAACGATTCTAGAGTCGGAGCTGTTCGGTCACGAAAAAGGTTCCTTTACCGGCGCGTTAGCCCTGCGCCGGGGTAAGTTCGAAATGGCGGATGGAGGCACCCTTTTTCTCGATGAGGTCAGCGAAATCCCGTCGCCGATACAGGTCAAGCTGTTGCGATTTCTTCAAGACCGCGAATTTGAGCGCGTCGGCGGAAACCAAACCCTTCGAGTCGATGTCCGGGTGATCGCCGCGAGCAATAAGGATCTGAGCCTGCTCGTCGGCGAGGGACGGTTTCGAGAGGACCTTTACTACCGATTGAACGTCGTTCGTCTTGATGTCCCGCCGCTTCGCGCCCGACCGAGCGACATCCCGTTGCTCGCCGAGCACTTCTTGAGGTACTACGCGCGCGAGCACGACAGGGATATTCGCTCTTTTTCTCGGGCGGCGATCGATGCGTTACTACGTCATCCGTGGCCCGGAAACGTGCGCGCGCTACAGAACGCCGTCGAACAAGCTGTAGTGATGTGTAAGGGTAAAGAGATCGGTATCGAAGATTTGCCGTTGGTTTCCACCACGCATGAGATCGAGCCCCTCCGCCTGATGATACCGGGATTAACGCTGGCTGAACTCGAACGGTACGCGATTTTGAAAACCCTCGATGCGGTGAACGGATCAACAACTAAAGCCGCGTCGATTCTTGGGATAAGTAGAAGAACAATACAGTACCGACTAAAGGAATGGGGGCTGAGTCGCGCCGGCGATTCAAACGAAAAGCTCTATCGTCACTTCTCCTAACCCAACTGGGTAGAGCGAACGGCGACCTAAATACACCTTAACGTTGCAAAAACTCAGTCGGCGTAAACCGCTTTCGCTCGCGAAAAAGCGCACGAACTAAGCGCGTGCTCACTTTTTTTGAACCTCACTTAGGGTGCACTAA
>JAFGIB010000434.1 GCA_016929805.1 Deltaproteobacteria bacterium
GGTACTGCTGTTTGACTACGACGGCGGCCAATTCATCCCGTAAAACCGGCTTTCGTCCTCGCGCCGGCTCGTCAGGTACAGTAAGTATCATCCTCGCCGGCCCTGCGGGCGCGCTCGGTTTTACAGGCGAATTGGCCGCCGACTTGTTTGACCCCTGAACGCTTGCAGAAATTCGAGGTAGAGATATCGCCATATCCAATACGCAGCGAGTATCCCCTCAAAAAGTGGTGGCGAATCGCCGTGAACCGTCATTTCGCGCAGCTAGAAGCGGCGAGAGATCTCCATTTTGAAAATTCGAGATTTTTCGCTTCTATCGAAATGACATGTCTGCCGCGACGTTTTGAGAAGGCACCGACGCATTCCCGGCGGGCTCTCAGTCTAAACCGATATCCACCCGATCGAGCGGTTTGACCCTAACCTCGGGCGCCAGTTCCGGACGACTCATCACCACTACTTGAGGCAGCTCGACTTCGATCAAGCGTCGAATAAAACGCCGCGTATCGGACTGAGTCAGAAGGATCTGAGGTTGTCTGACATCTGATTGAGAACAAATTCTGGAGACAGCGCGGATGATATCGCGTGCTTGATCCGGAGGTAACGCGAGATAGCTTCCGTTGGGGCCCTTTCGCGTGGCGTCTCGTACCGCTTCCTCTATGCTCGGGTCGATCTCATGAACATTAAGCACACCGCGCGCGGCGTAACGATGAGTGATATATCTGCTCAAACGAACGCGTACCAGCTCGGTCAGAAGCTCCGGATCGCTTTCCAACGGCGCGCGGACGGAAAGCGCCTCAAGGATGTCGCGCAGAGGGCGGATGCTGACCCTTTCTCTCGCCAATCGGCCTAATATATCCGTCAATAAAACAAGCGAAACGGGTTTGGGCACAACCTGTCGAACCAACGTGGGAAGGCTCTGCTCTAGCTGGTCTAGCATCGTTTGAACCTCTTGTAGACCGACCAATTCATGAGCGCGATCTCGAATAGCGATTTCAAGATGGCGAATCAATACGGCCGCACCGTCGAGCACGATACGCCCGTCGCGCGAAACCGCGTCGATATCGCTTCTCGCAATCCAGCTCGCCCCGGCCCCAATCTGAAGAACCGACCCCGGCTCAACACTTTCGAAAGGTCTCTCTCGACACCCGCCGGGATCGATTAAAAGAACATTATCCGGAGGTATCGTGCCTTGTCCTATAGTCAATTCCCGTAGCGCCAGTTCATAAGCGTCAGCCTCCAACCGGTTGGAAACGGCGGTGCGAACCTCGGGCAGCGTAACGCCGAGCTCGACGAAGAGTTTCTCGCGTAACACTCTGATCGACCGTTCCAACGAATCTGGGTCTTCTTGCTCCGCGAGCATCCGTTTCGCGAGCCGCGGACCAAGCGTGATCGCCATCGGAAGGACCTCAGGGAGATCGGCTTTCGAGGATATCCGCCTGCTATCGCCCGGCCCCGCACCGAGTGACCCCTTAGCAAGCCTAATCTGCGCTTGAGCAAACAAAGCAAGAAAAGCCGCGATTACCAGAAAAGGGACTGCCGGTAACCCCGGAACGATCGCCAACAGCGTCAAGAAAAGGGCGCAGATACCGAGCACGCGCGGTCTTCCGAAAAGCTGCGCCGCGACCTCTTTGCTCAACGACCGATCCTCGTTCTCCGATGCGACTCGTGTGACCACGACTCCGGCGGCGGTCGAAATGAGCAACGACGGAATTTGAGAAACAAGCCCGTCGCCTACGGTTAGAAGACCGTAAAGCCTCAGACTGTCCCCGACTGCCATCCCCCGCACGCCGACGCCGATGGCGACCCCGGCGAACAGGTTCACGGCGGTGATAAATATACCCGCTATCGCATCGCCCTTGACGAATTTCATCGCCCCGTCCATGGCACCGTAAAATTGGCTCTCTCGTTGCAGCGCGCGGCGGCGTTCCTGTGCTTTGTCGGAATTCAACGCACCTGAGCGCAGATCCGCGTCAATCGCCATCTGTTTGCCCGGCATTGAATCGAGGGTAAATCGCGCGCCGACCTCGGCCACGCGCTCTGATCCCCTTGCGATCACCAGATACTGAACTACCGTAATAATCAGAAAAATAACCGCCCCAACCAGATAATCACCTCGCACCACGAACTCGCCAAAGGAGCCGATCACGCGGCCGGCGTATGCTTGTAGCAAAATCAACCGTGTCGATGAGATATTGAGCGCCAGGCGATACAAAGTCGTAACCAAAAGAAGCGTCGGCATAGCCGTAAAAGCCAACCCGTTGGGTATGGTCATGCCGACCAGCAGCATTAATACGCTGATAGAAATATTACTGACAATTAGAGCGTCAAGAAGAGGCGTTGGAAGCGGAACGATCATCATAGCGACGATCGACACCACCAGCGCGGCAAGCATTCCGTCCGCGAACAATTGCGTTCGCTTCGTGATCAACCGAAAGCCCCTTACCCCCACCGCGTCTAAACCTCTTTTCTACCTTCAAAGGCACGGGAAAGGGTGATCTGATCGGTATATTCCAGCTCGCCTCCGTGCGGCAAACCGCTGGCGATTCGCGAGCACTTGACTTCAAGCTCTTGCAATCTGCGCGCGATAAAAAGCGCGGTTGCCTCGCCGTCGACGCTGAGCGGCGTCGCGAGAATAACCTCTTTGACATCCCTTTTTTCGACTCTCTCCACGAGCGGTTGCAGCGAAAGCTTTTCCGGCCCCATACCGTCTAGCGGCGAAAGCAAAGCGTGAAGAACGTAGTACCGGCCGCGATAAATTCGACCGCGCTCGATCGCGTTCACATCGGTCGGCCGCGCCACAACGCAAATTCGATTCGATTCACGGGTGGGATCCGAACAAATCGCGCAGATCGGGCCTTCGGCATAGTTACCGCAGCTTTCGCAGCGTTGAACCCGTTTGTGAATTTCACACAATGCCGTCCCCAGCGCCTCGGCATAGTCCCGCGGGTTTTCTAAAATATGGTACGCGAGACGCGTTGCCGTGCGTTCTCCAACGCCTGGTAAACGAGCCAGCAGAGCGGTCAGCTCTAGGATAGGGTCAGCCATTTCGTCAATCGCTATTTACATTAAACCCGGTATCTTCATGCCGCCGGTAACTTGGTTGAGCTCGGTGTCGACCTTCTCTCGACTGATGTTCAAGGCGGCGTTAGCCGTCGCCACGATCAGATCTTGCACCATGCCGAGATCCTCGCTTTTCAGCAGCTCGGAATCGATCTCGACGCTAACCAACTCCTGCGCTCCGTTGACCACGACCTTGACTTGACCGTTGCCTCCGGTCGCTTCCATGGTCTCGGCCTTAAGCTCTTCCCGCCGCTTCTCAACCCGTCGTTGCAAACGGCTCGCCTGTCGCATCAGCTCATTCGTACCGCCGCGGTATTTCATCTAGTCGACTCCTCCAACTCGACGTCGATATGGATATTGTCCTTCGCCTCGGGAAAAACCGCGATCGCTTCCTGTACCTTCGGGTGGTTTGTAGCTTCTCGCATCCCTTTTTCTCGCACCTCATCTATTTTCAAAATCTTTTTCTGAACGATACTCACGCCCAGGCTCTCCGGTTGCGAAACCGTCAAGAGCTGAAGTCGAGGCGCCTTTCCTAAAACCCGCTCGGCTATGCTCGTGATGGTGTTTTGGGCTTCAGTGTCTTGTACTTGACGACCAAAAAAAGAACCTTCCCGAAATGCGATTTTCAAGAACTCTTCGCTTATTTCTACTGGTACGCCATGTTCGAGCACAGCGGCTAACGCCGGTCTTGACTCATTTAGCAGCGCTACGATCTCGTTCCAGAGCATCGCCGTTTTTCCTGTTTCGCAAGATCCGCCCCGATTCTCGACCGCCTCGGTTGATTCGAGCGACGACGTATCTCTCGGCGTCGCGGTACGTTGAGCGATTTGCACCGTTGGTATTCCAGGCCGCTGTGATAATTTCTTAGCCGAGCCCTCGTTTTCGCCGCGAAATTTCCCGCTGTATGGGGCATCTCCGCGTCCGTCCGATCCTCTCTGAGACGAACCCGAACCACCCGAAAGCCGGTTTTGAAGCGCCTCGAGCTTGGCGATTAGCTCGCCGATAGGCTTTAGCGGAGGCCGGTCGGCTAAACGTACAAGACCCATTTCCAAAACGATTTTCGGACTGTTCGATCGAGCCACATCGTCCATCAGCTTTGATAAACCGGTAAAAGTTCGTTCGATCTCCTGTGGGGTACGAGCCTCTACGATCTTTTTAGCCAGTTCGAGCTCATCGCCCGCGAGATCGACAAGCGCGTTGTCAGCTCCCGCCACTCGAAGAACCACTAAATCGCGCATCAGCTCTAAAAGCTGGCGGGTAAAGTGGAGCATATCCAAACCTTGTTCCGCCAAAGCGGTTACCGTGCTGAGGCAAACCCGGGAGTTTGCCTCCAGTAGCGCCGCCGCGATTTCGAAAACCAAAGCGCGATCTGCAATACCGAGACAGCGCGCGACATCGTCCGCTCTAAGCTCCGCTCCGCCGAACGCGACTACCTGGTCGAGCACGGTCAGGGCATCCCGCATCGACCCGGCGGCCTGCCTCGTGACTATGGAAACCGTCGCGTCGTCGGCTTCAATTGATTCGGCCCGTAAAATCTCTCTTATCCGCTCGGCGATAAGCGCGTTTGGAATCAAACGAAAGTCGTATCGTTGGCAACGCGAACGAATAGTAAGGGGAACCTTATGGTTTTCCGTGGTCGCAAAGATAAATTTGACGTGCTCGGGCGGTTCTTCCAGGGTTTTTAAAAAGGCGTTAAAAGCGCCTATCGATAACATGTGCACTTCGTCCACAATCACGATTTTATAACGGTCGCGCGCCGGTCGAAAAGGAAGCGTCTCCTGTAAACGCCGCACATCTTCCACGCTGTTATTCGAGGCGCCATCGATCTCCTGTACGTCGAGGTTGGTTCCCAAGGCGATCTCGCGGCACGGAGGGCACTGGTTGCACGGTTCCTTGGCCGGACCGTGCTGGCAATTGAGCGCCTTGGCCAGCAGTCGCGCCGCGGTGGTCTTTCCGATTCCCCGAACCCCCGTAAAGAGAAAAGCATGCGCGACCCTTCCGCTTTCGATAGCGTTTCCGAGCGTACGGGTAACATGCTCCTGACCTACCAACGAAGCAAAAGTCTGCGGGCGGTATTTACGTGCAAGAACGGTGTATGACATGACAGTACCCAAACAAGCTTTGGAAAGATTACCTAATCGTTACCGGCTACTTACGTCTTAGCTCCGAGCGTGGCTGAGCATCGCGAATACCCTAGCTCTGCTCCGATCTCTGTTTTGAGCTCAGCCGCCACAAGGCTACTACTACCAGAATATTTGTTCGGACGAAATATCCGACATCGCCGGAATGGAAATAGTAAAAAATTTCCAGCAAAAACGACAGGCGTGGTTGATGAACAAAATCGTTCAAGAGCGACAAACTCTCGTTGACAGCCGGAATCGACGCTCCTAGAGTAGGGACATGCTCGTAGGGAGTAAAAGCCGCGAGCAATACTTTCAGCCTAGACACTCTACTTGCCTCTACCGGTCGCCGGACGGTGAGGGGAATTAAGTTAATCTATGAATAAAAGATCAAACAAGTTCATTTTCATAACTGGAGGCGTGGTTAGCTCCATTGGAAAAGGGTTGGCCGCCGCTTCCATCGGTGCACTTTTAGAAGCACGCGGGCTCAAGGTCACCAACATCAAGCTTGATCCCTATATCAACGTCGATCCGGGAACGATGTCGCCGTTTCAACACGGCGAGGTATTCGTCACCGACGACGGCGCGGAGACCGATCTGGATCTCGGGCACTACGAGCGTTTTACCTCGGCGCAAATGGCGCAAGCCAACAATCTCACCTCGGGGCGTATCTACGACGCCGTGATCACTAAAGAAAGGCAAGGCAAATATCTCGGCGCCACGATCCAGGTGATTCCGCACATCACCAATGAAATTAAGGAACGGGTGCTGGAGGTCGCATCGACGGTAGACGTGGCGGTGCTCGAAATCGGCGGAACTGTCGGTGATATTGAATCACTGCCGTTTTTAGAAGCGGTTCGACAGATGAGAAGCGAACACGGACCCCAGAATACCGTATCGATCCACGTTACGCTGATCCCCTATATCGCGGCAGCCGAGGAGTTGAAAACCAAACCCACCCAACACTCGGTAAAAGAGTTGCTCAGCCTGGGAATCCAACCGGAAATTCTTCTATGTCGCGTCGATCGGGAGTTACCGAAGTCGTTGAGACAGAAAATCGCTCACTTCACCAACGTCCCGGTCGAGGCGGTAATCGCTGCAACCGATGTCTCCTGTATCTACGAGCTTCCGATCAAACTGCAAGAGGAGGGTCTGGATCGACTCATAGTAGACCGGCTCAATATCTGGTCGCGGCAACCGGATCTCAGCAAGTGGCATAAGACGGTCAAACGTTTGCTGACGCCTTCGCAAGGGCAGGTTTCGGTCGCGCTGGTGGGTAAGTACGTGCACCTCAGGGACTCATATAAGTCGCTTCACGAGGCTTTAATTCACGGCGGGCTTGAAAACGACGTCGCGGTGCAGTTGAATTACGTCGATAGCGAAGAGCTGGAAAATATCGAAAACGTCGAGTCCAAGTTGGACAAATTCGACGCCATTTTAGTGCCGGGGGGGTTCGGCGAGCGCGGGCTCGAGGGTAAGATTCGAGCTATAAAATACGCTCGAGAGAATCGAGTTCCCTTCTTCGGCATCTGTCTGGGTATGCACATGGCCGTGATTGAGTACGCCCGTCACGTCTGTTTAATCGCTGACGCGAACACCGCGGAAGTCTGTTGCCCGTCCGAGCACCACGTCATCGATTTACTTCCGGAACAGAGAAATATCCGAGATAAAGGCGCGACCATGCGCCTCGGGGCTTATCCCTGCGTCCTGGCGCCCGACTCGCTCGGCGCTCGGATATACGAAACCACGGCTATCAGCGAACGGCACCGCCATCGTTTCGAATTCGCCAACGAGTATCGAGAACAACTCGAAAAAGCGGGAATGGTGTTCTGCGGAATTTCACCCGACAAACAACTCGTAGAAATGATAGAAATTCCGAATCACCCGTACTTTCTCGCCTGTCAGTTTCACCCTGAGTTTAAGTCTAAGCCGCACAAACCGCACCCGCTATTCGTACACTTTATTCGAGCCGCAAAAGCGCAGGCGGATCGGCGCTCGCAAGCGCAGACAGACGGCGCGACCGCGGTAAATTGCTCTATCAATTAGTCGATAAAAACCGAGTACAGTCGGTCTGGCGGGATGAATTGGCCCCCGTCGTAACCATTCATCGACCCCCCTGAACGGTTACTATTCACTCGACCAAAGGACAATAGAGGCTAATATTCGAAGTATTCGATTATCAGGTGCTCCTGCCGCATGAGGTGAAGAATGTCGGAACTTGAACGTCGCGATAAGAATCAAATAGATCGTACTATCGTCGACACGCCCGCGAAATGGGATAGGGACGCGCTGCGCGCGAACCTACTCGAACGTTTGGTATTCCTCGCCTCGGAACAGGAGTTAGAGCTGTCAGAAAAAAGAGTGCGTTTTCAGATCGAGCAAGATCAGAGTTGCAGAGAGCTCATAGAAAGTTGGTCGCGCAGCGACGATACGCAGCGCATCGCGATCTGGAAGAAACTGCTACGCCGGGGGCTTGAGAGTCTGCAAGATCTAGCGAAAACCTGCGTTCGGTGCGGTCAGTGCTGTCGAAAATCGAGCCCGACTCTCTATTTGCAAGACCTTGAACTGGTGCGATCCGAAAAAATACCTTTGTCAAATTTGGTCACCTTGCGAAAAGGCGAACCGGTTACCTCTCCTTTTAGTCAGACGCCCTTCTATCTACCCGAAGAGTGCATCAAGCTTCGGGAAAAGCCCGGCGCAACCGAGTGTATTTTTCTCGATTCGGCGACCGATCTGTGTCTCATCTATCAGAGCCGTCCCTATCAGTGTCAGGTTCAAACCTGTTGGGATGCTTCAGGTATAAAAGAGTTGACTTCGCAAACAATGCTAACACGAAATACGCTTTTTGCCGGTCTCGACACCTTGGTCGAAATCATGAACGATCACGAAAATCGGTGCCATTTCGAAATGCTTTACGAGCTGTTCGAAACGCTGAAAGAGACCCAGGGTGAAAGCGTGGAGGAACTGCTCGATGCCTTGGCTTTCGAAGACCACTATCGGAACTTTATCGCCGAAAAACTCAACCTTCCTCGAGACAGCCTGGAGTTGTTCTTCGGTAGAAGCTTCTCAAAGCTGGCTCGTTTGTTCGGGTACCGCGTCGAAGATAGACCAGATGGCAGCCACGTCCTTTTGCCGGATGAATCTCTTGCGCGACCTTCAGAATCCTAACGATAAAGGTTTATCTTAACTATTTCGGCTACGATTAGGCGTCTCACGCGAACCAGGTCGATCTGCTTTTCGGTTTAAGGCTGCGTAACCGTTCAGGGGGGTACTGCTGTTTGACTACGACGGCGGCCGATTCATCCCGTAAAACCGGCTTTCGTCCTCGCGCCGGCGTA
>JAFGIB010000435.1 GCA_016929805.1 Deltaproteobacteria bacterium
CGACGACGGTTACCGCGCCGTTTCTAGCCTCGTCAAACTCCGATACCCCCCTCTATCGATAGCTGCCGCGAAGCGGCTTAGCTCAATATCCAGGCGAGACGAGCTTGCTTTTGCTGTCAAATCGACCGCTGCCTTTTCGAAAGGAGAACGGTTACGAGGGAACAACAACTTATGCGCGAGGTAAGTCTCTAATAGCGATCCGCTGAACCGGGCCTTTGGCGTATTCCTAAAGGTTATTTAAGGTACATGAAGCCGTAGCTCTCATCGCCCCAACCCGCGGTCAGCCCTCTCTCGTATTTTACGCTCTTCAAAAACCGCCTCGCGTCCTCCGCCTCGACCCCGGCTGCTTTCATGGCCGGCTCGATGATCGGCGCCCGCTCCTCGGCCCCGGGCCCGCGTGCGTCCCTCTTTCTGGTGCAGCCAATCATGGTTCACCATCATACCCGCCCGCGGCTTTTTTGAGAACTTACCTATCTCGGCGTTCAGGTGGGCGCAAAGGCGTAACCGTTGAGGGGGGTCTTGCTGTTTGGCTGCGACGACGGCCAATTCATCTCGTAAAACCGGCTTTCGTCCTCGGGCCGGCGTACTCGGGCCCTTCGGACCCTGTGTACTGCCGCTGGAAACGTACAGCTTCGCCGACTCACGTCCGCTTCGCTTTGTACGTTTCCACCGACAACCGTCAGGTACGGCAAGTACCATCCTCGCCGGCCCTGCGGGCGCGCTCGGTTTACCGGGCGAATTGGCCACCGACTTGTTTGACCCCTGAACGCTTACGCAAAGGCCACGTCGAGGCGGTTAAACAATGCTGCAGAAAAGTTGACAGTCAGCTCGGAGAGTACGATTCCAATATATTTAGGTAGCTGTCGCCCTCGGCCGGGGCGGCAAGAGAGAGAGGCGGCGTGCAAGGGTCTAAAGACCGGGTGTCCGACGGAGAAAAAATACGGACGTTGCTCGAACAGGCGCGCCGTCTTGCCAGGAGAAAAAGGCAGTGCGCAAACACGGGGCACTTGATCCTGGCGGCGTTTCAAAGCGACCGGCAGGCGTCGGTCACCTTATCGCGTATGGGATTTACCGAGGAGAGCTTCAGCCAGGTGATCGACGCCGGGAAGGCGAATGACGAAGCGCCATCGATGATGGAGCTTGCGGTGGAGCGCGCGGCCAAGATCGCCAACTCCTTCGGCTCCCCCGGGGTCGGCGCCCTACACTTGATTCTGGCCATTATCCGCGATCCGCGAACGACCGGGTCCAGATGTCTGGAAGATATCGGCATCGCGGCGGGCTACGCGGCCGCCGAGATGATGGCGGTTTTGCAGCAACGAGTCTCGGCCGCGGATGGCGGAGGACCCGCGCGCGCGGCTCCGTCGGAGCCGTTTAAGGGCCGCAACCGTCTGGCGGTTCAGGCCGCGCTCTCGGCGAAATTGTCGAAAGCCAGCGGCGGCATAGCCGCCGACGCGGCGGAGCTTCGCGGCGCTGTTCTGTCCGGGGCCGATCTACAGGGCGCTGATCTTCACGGCGCGGATCTCAGGGGAGCGGTTCTGGTGGACGCGGATTTGAGACGGGCCGATCTTTCGGGCGCCAACCTCGACAAGGCGTGCCTGAGAGGCGCCAACCTGTCGGGCGCCAATCTGACGGGCGCGTCATTGAGCGGCGCCGATCTGTCCGGCGCTATCCTCACCGATTGCCCGCGCGCGCCGTCGAGCCAAGAGCCCACCGTTGATACGAACGACAAGTCGAATCGGCGGGATTGAATACTCTGAAGCGCTCGGGCGGAGCCCGTCTCATAAATGAGTCCTCTTGTCCTTCGGGCAAGATGAGCCGGGCTTGCACCGACGGGCTTCTTAACGCAATATAGCTTCTATGAGCGATCCGACCATCGTCGTGGCGGGAGCAACCGGGAATCTAGGCGGACGGATAATAAAAGCCTTGCGCCAACGGGGAGCCGAGGTAAGAGCGCTGGTTCGCAACAGCAGCGCGCGAGACAAGCTCGAGCAACTGCAAAAGTCGGGCGCGGCGGTTGTTGCTGTTGACTATGGTAATGCTTCCGAACTGACGTCGGCGTGCTCGGGTGCGGCGTGCGTGGTATCCGCGCTGTCAGGATTGAGGCAAGTGATCGTGCAAACGCAAGCGAATCTGCTCGATGCCGCGATAAGAGCTCACGTGCCGCGTTTTATCCCGTCGGATTACTCGATAGATTTCACCAAGTTTCCGGCGGGACAGAATCGCAACCTCGATCTGCGGCGTGACTTTCACGAACTGCTCGACAAGGCCTCGATTGCAGCGACCACCATCTTGAACGGCGCGTTCGCCGATATGCTAACCGGCCAGATGCCGCTGATTTTATTTAAGCTAAAACGCGTCCTTTATTGGGAAAACGCGGATCAGCGCATGGATTTTACCACCATGGACGACACGGCCGCGTTCACGGCGAACGCGGCTCTTGACCCGTCCACGCCTCGGTTTCTGAGAATCGCGGGAGATCAACTCAGCGCCAGGGAGCTTTTAGCGGTTGTAAGCGATGTGACAGGAAAAAAATTTCGTTTGTTGCGCCCCGGTGGGCTGGGAATGCTCGGCGCGCTGATCAAGATTGCACGCTTGCTCTCTCCCGCAGAGAACGAGCTGTACCCGGCATGGCAGGGCATGCAATACATGTATAACATGTTCGACGGCCGGGGAAAGTTGGAGCCGCTCGACAACGACCGCTATCCCGGAATGCATTGGACAAGCGCCCGGGATGCGCTCTCATCGCGTCAAATCAGCGAATAGAATTCATTTCGTCGTCGGTGGGGTCTTGCGCCGGTCGATTTCGTGCTCATAGTTATAGAGATGGAAGCACGCAATACATTGGCTATCGCCGTAATAAGTTCGGTTTTTATGACGGGCTGCGCCCCTGTTGAAAAAGGCGAAGGTACCGTTACAAGTGGTCATATCAGAACAAAAGAAGGCCAGATTGATGGCTCTATGAAAACAAAATTCACAAAACCGAGCCAGGAGCAGTTGATCGAGCGATTAACCGCGGAGCAATACGCGGTCACCCAACAAGGCGCGACCGAGCCGCCTTTTCAAAATGCCTATTGGGATCAACATGATCCGGGCATCTATGTGGATATAGTAAGCGGGGAACCGCTTTTTAGCTCACTCGACAAGTTTGACTCGGGTACGGGATGGCCGAGCTTTACAAAGACGATAGAGTCGGATGCGGTCGTCGAGGTCGCCGATAGTAGTTATGGCATGACGCGGGTAGAAGTCCGATCGAGGCAGGCGGATTCTCATTTGGGCCACGTATTCGAAGACGGCCCGGCGCCCGATGGAAGGCGGTTTTGCATCAACTCGGCCGCGTTGCGTTTTGTTCCCGCCTATCGCTTGGTGCAGGAGGGCTACGACAAATACGCGGCGCTCTTTCCCGAGGTGGTGCAGACGCGAGCGCTGACCAACGACGGCTCTCTGGGAGAGGTGGCCATTCTAGCCGGCGGCTGTTTTTGGGGAATGGAAAACATTATAAGAAACATAGAAGGGGTATTGGACACCGAGGTCGGTTATACCGGCGGACAGCTAAAAAACCCGACATACACGGACGTGACCACCGGTCAGACGGGGCACGCGGAAGCCGTGTGGGTGCTGTTTGACCCAAGAATACTCAACTACGAAGAACTTCTCGATTACTTTTTCCGCATGCATGATCCGACCACGCTCAATCGCCAAGAAAACGACGTTGGAACTCAGTATCGCTCAGCGATATTCTATACAAGCCCGGAACAAAAAGAGAGCGCCGAACGGGTTAAAGCACGTGTCGACCTTTCAGTTCAATGGGAAGAGCCGGTGGTTACCGCGGTCGTTCCCGCGTCGACGTTTTATCCGGCCGAGGAGTATCACCAGGACTACCTGATAAATAACCCGAACGGTTACAATTGTCACCACCTCAGGGAATAATCCGGGCAATTCGCGATAGCTTTTAGGCTGGATATCGAAGAACCGGTCGATTGCGGCAAGCTATACTTCGCCGAGTTGGGCCGGAGGTTTAGTAGGGCGTCGATATTTGAAAGCCCAAAAGCGCGATAAAACGATACGAGTCTACTATGAGAGATCGAGTTTATCTATCCGACGGCGGCATTGTTATAGATGTAAATAGTGCAAATGAAGACAATAAGCTGTTGTATATGGTTTCGCCCGAGCTTGAAAAAATAATGATTTGATTCGCGGTGCTCTACCATCGAGCGTCCTGATTCAGAAAATAACGGCATAAAATTACAAAAAAAACGAAACGCCGACAAGGTAAACAAAAAAGGGAGTTGCTTCGGCGACGGCAACATGTGAGAATGCGTGCCTTCGCCGCTGTACGCTGACTATCGGCTATTTCGCCTCTAACAGAACGTTTCAAAGGGATACCGTGAAGAAATATCAAAAATGGACATGGGTGGCTTTTATACTATGGATAATGGCGTTTCATTCCGCGTGTAGCGAGAGCTCCAATTCCGACGAGAGCGACGAGGACGCGGGCGAAACGGAGCAGACCTCGAAGAATGCCTACCCGTATCTTTGGGGCGCGGGAGTGGGGGTAACCGATCTCGATGCGGCTGTTGAGTTTTATACCAAGTTCATGGATATGGAGGTCGAAAGCACGGCCGCGCGCGAGGATCGAGACGAAACGGTATTGTGGGCCAAAGCCGACCGGGGCTCGCGCATCGTGTTAATGAAGTTTAAAGACGGACGCGACACGCAGAAGATCAACGGCAAGCTCGTTTTCGCGGTCGCCGACGTCAAGGCCCTACATACAACCCTAAGCGACGCCGGCTACGAAACGATTTTCTCTCCCATAACCATCGGTGGGATTACGGTTGCACAACTCTTTGGTCCTGAGGATTTTCTTATCGAAATCACGCAAATGGCCACAAGCGAAGTTTCCTCGCAGAGTTTCTTAATTTCGCTCGGCTTCGGGGCGAGCGACCTAAACGCATCCGAGGCGTTCTATACCGACGCGCTGGGCATGGAAAAAACCGGCGAGTACCCGCTGGGTACGCTTGACGAGGTGGTCATGGAATATCCGACCAAGGGCGGAGCCGGCCTAGTGCTGCAGCACTATACAAGCGAGGGCTACAAGTACAAGGATAATCCGATTAAGCACGTGCACCATGTCCCGGACCCCGCGGCGGTCCTCGAGAAGATCACTCAAAACGGAGGCTCGGCGATCGCGCAGGTGGGAAAGCTTCCCCAGCTCGACGATAAGACCGGAGCCATAGCAAAAGACCCGGACGGCTACCTGATAGAAATTATTGAGGACAAAAAAGGTACGGACAGAAGCGTGGCTATAGCCGGCGCCGGAGGAAGCAGCGGCGGAACCGGAGGAAGCGGCGGGACTTCCGGCGATGCCCTACCGGTGATCTGCAACGGCGAGGAGTGTACGACTCCGCCCGGGTCGAGACTGAATGCCTGTTGCGTCGCGGCTGATCAAAGCTGCGGGCTTGGGATGGGAGACGAATGCCAAACGCCGAATATGCCCGGCACCGACGACGAGAGGTGTCCGAGTCATACATTTCAAACCTTGGGCATAACGCTCGTAGGTTGCTGTAAACCCGATAACAAATGCGGGGTGAGGTTTACTTCAGGCCTGGGTTGCGTCGAGCGAACCGAGGTGGCCGGGTATGTCGGAGGGCCGTTGGATGAGCTGGCCTGCGATGCGGAGCGGGACGCGGGCGAATAGGATATATAATGATTTCAACGCGCGTGGGGTCTTCGCGGTCCACCGGGGACGCACGCTCGGATTGGAGCCGCTCGAGAAACACCAAGGACTCCAATAAAAGCCCTTGCGCGCGACAGTGTCTTTATACGGACTACTCTTAGGCAGTAAAAACGCCCGTTTACAGAGTGTACTCGAAGCGGCGCAACCCACATCGGCGTGTGCATCAATCGCTGGCTGAGCAAGCCGGGGGCAGGGCGTTGCCGCTGTCACGGGCCGGCCTGTCGTAGCTTATCGAAAAGCGGTGGCGCAGAAGAGGATACCCGGGAGCGCGGGCGTCTCGCCCGCACTTTCTCGCTGTTTTATAGTAATGTGGCCAAGACGGCCGCGTTCCCGGGTCGTTACGCCACCACGTTCTGAGAAGCTACCCACATCACCCCTAACTACCCCAGAGCATTAATACCCAGGGTCAGAATCGAACTGACGACGCGAGGATTTTCAGTCCCTGTACCGGTGTAGCCAAGCCCTCGGAAAGTAAGGAGAAATAGGCAAGCGGGTGGTCGGACTGCAGCGTATTTGCAGCAGTCGGATGCGGTCGGGGTGACTTGGCCGGGGACCAAGGGGCGGTGGTGATTTCGGGATTGAGTGTCGAGAAAAACTAACTATATTGCTCTTCCTTTCCAACACTGCTATTTTCATTTATCGGCAAAATCGAAAATAATAGCGGTGGCTATTTTCATCTCCGCAAATAGAGAATAGGGTATGGCGGCGGTAAAACGGTTATGGGGAAAGAAGGTAAAGACGCTCGAAGGGTACAACGCGTTTGTACCGAATCCACTTCCACCGAACATTTCATGGACTGCCGAACTGATTCGTTCTCTATCAGACGCTGATCGGGCTATCGGAAACCTCGCTGGAGAAGGCAGGGCTCTACCGAACCCGCATCTGCTCATCCGTCCCTTTGTACGTCGTGAGGCGGTGTTATCCAGTCGCATCGAGGGAACGCAAGCGACTCTCGGTGAGCTCCTCGCTGCTGAAGCTGGTTCGGTGGTCGAGCGCAGCGCTGACGACCTCCGGGAAGTCGGCAACTATGTGGTCGCAATGGAGTACGGATTAGAACGTTTAAACAAGCTGCCCTTGTCTTTGCGTCTGATCCGTGAACTACATAAACGGTTGATGCAAGATGTCCGTGGCAACCAAGCTACGCCTGGCCAATTTCGTCGTAGTCAAAATTGGATCGGCCCGCCGGGTTGTACACCTGAGAATGCATCTTATGTACCTCCCCCACCTCAGGAGATGGACGGGTGTCTGAACGAACTGGAAAGGTTTTTTCACGACACATCGCTACCTCCGCTCTTGCAGATCGCACTGGCTCACTACCAGTTTGAAGCCATACATCCCTTTCTCGATGGCAATGGTAGGGTGGGTCGACTACTGATCACGCTATTCCTTGTTGAACGTCAAATCCTCCCCGCACCTTTGCTCTACTTGAGTGCGTTTTTCGAGGCGACTCGACAGGACTATTATGACAGGCTCAATGCGGTGAGTAACCGCAATGAGTGGCAACCTTGGTTAGAGTACTTCCTCAACGGTGTCGCTCGACAGTCCGAGGACGCAATTGGTCGGGCGCAAGCTATCAAGTCATTGCTTTCACGGTGGCGACAAACCGTGGCAGGTCAAGCATCGAAGTTACCAACTATACTCATCGACCTTCTAGCTGAAAACCCCTACTGTACGATTAGAGGCATCTCCGAACGGCTGGATGTGGCTTTTACCACGGCACAACGAGCGGTTGAAAGACTCGCCAAACAGTCGATTTTGGTAGAGGTATCCTCAGGTAAACGAGACCGTGTATACTGTGCCAAAGCGATTCTAGATATCCTAGAAGAACCGGCGCGGCTTAGTCCTGAAAGGCCGGAATAATCCAACGCGATAACCTTAGGCATAAAAACAGGGGCCACACCTAAAAGCTGCAGTCCCGCGGCCTGCCGCCGAAGCGACAAGGGTGGTATCTCTCCACGGTACAGTGGTCGATCCGTCAAAGCAACCGCTTGCGCATGCCATTCGGGCTTTCAAGTCTATCTATTCGAAACAGGCTATACGTGGCGAACAGAATTGATTTGACATAAACTACCGGTAAAGAGCAGATCAGATGGCTAAACGCATAAGAATCTCGCTGGATCGCGAAAAAGACGGCCGCTGGATCGCTGATGTGCCGCTCTTCCAGGCGTCATGACATATAGCGACACGCGCGAAGAGGCCCTGCGCAACGTCCAAGCCCTTGCCCTTCGAGTCATCGCTGACCGTTTAGAGAACGGCGAAAAAGTACCTGAAGCCATTGTTCAGATGTTCGAGTCCGCTCGATAATTTTCGCGACGACTTTTTCAATATTGCAAATGTTACCATACATGGTATCATTACGACATGGGTAAAATCCGTCGTGGTAACTACGTGTTTATCACATGGAAAGGAGACCATAGTCCGAGACACGTCCATGTTTATCGGGATTCCGCGCTTATCGTCAAATGGGATCTGGATAACTGGCAACCGATGGAAGGAACGGCGACGAAAAAGATTCTCGATCTCCTTTCCGAACTTGAGGAAGAAGGTGCGTTATGAAAATTAGACGAGTCACGGCGAACAATAAGAAATCGCGACTTGAAATCACGGTGTACTCGGGAAAAACGTATCCGTTTCCATACGTGAAACTCGATCCTAGGCCGACGGCGAAAGCGAAAATCCGCGAGGTCTTTGTCGATAAGGAACTTGGAAACGAGGCGGTTACCTACGTTCTAGAATCGGGCGACGAAGGAGCCGTTCATATCGACCACGTTTTGGAGTACAACAAAGACCCCAAAATGCTGAGCGAGCTTTTATCTTACAAATTGACGGTCGAGGCCCAAAAGCAAATCGAATCATCCGGGCTTAGCAGAAGAGAAATCGCTCGAAGGTTAAACACATCGCTCCCTCAACTCTATCGCTTGCTCGATCCGACAAACAAACGAAAGTCCATCAATCAACTGATATCGCTTCTACACGTCCTTGATTGCGATATTGATCTTGTGGTGACCCAAAAGAATGCCGCGTAGGAAAACGATTCGAGAGCCATCGCCTTCGTCGTTGAAAGAAATGCCGGAAGTGGATTTCAGCAAGGCGAAGTTAAGGCGAAATCCCTATGCCGAACGGATAGCGAAAACAGGGATTGAGATTGTTGTCCCTGGCGAAGAGACCAGGAAGATTAGAATTCGATCAGGAATAGTACGCACCGAAAAATACAAGGAGATCGGGTAAACCGTTAGTTGTTGGTAACGAGACGGGGTAAAAATGGTCGCCTATTGTCCGAAGTTCCGTGGCCGGTCGTCGATATTCGCCAATATCGCGGCGATGTCGCCAACGAGTTGGTCAAATATATCGTGAAAGATGCGGAACGTTTCGATTTCGAGAATTTGAGTCTTGTTGATCCGGCGAGAGCGGGGGAGAGCGGAGAGCGGGGTGGCGCTTCACTTTTGTAATTATTTTAGAACCCGATCGGAAAAAGGCAGTATGGATGCAAAGAAAGTTAAATTGTAAAGCACCGCCCCGCTTCCCTTCGAACCAAATGTGTGGTCCAGTTATTGTGGTCGATTTTTACCTCACCAAATCGCCCGTTTGTAAAAAGCTCTAATGCGCTCATCCGACGTGACAATCGGACAATTCAGAGATAAAGCAGTAGCCACGATAAATCGATCGGCGGGGTCGCGATGTTCCCAGCGCAGGGCATGCGCTTTTAGAATTATCGCTTCATCTACAGAAATTATCGTTAAAGAGCCCAGGTCTTTCAGTCGCTTCACGTATTCTTGAAGAGGAAGACCAAGTGTCAATTTATTGCGCCGTTGTTTAACGCTTATCTCCCATAGAGAAATGGCGCTGATAGCCGCTCCCTTGGATATAATCGCGTCGCATTTGGTGCGCGCTTTTGTTGAAAGTTGTTCGGGATCAAGCGTCCACCAAATCAAAGCGCAGGTATCGAGAAGGATCATGTCTCTTCCCATTCTGAGCTTTCCGACTCGGTGAGGTCGTCCGAATAACTGATCTTTCCCCGAACGTCACCGAAGACCTCATCGGGCGTTTTGCGTCGGCGCAGCGGAATAACTTTAAGCACGGGCACGCGATTATCCGTTACAATCAATTCCTCTCCGGTTTTTTCTACCTTTCGGAAATATTCGAGCATCTTTGCCTTAAGCTCGCTTTTAGCAACCGTGATCACGACGGGCCTCCTAACATGACCATGACCATGGCCATAGTCACTAGACTAGCATACTCTTATTTACCGCAAAGTAAAGTCGGCCTCCGCAGGGCCACTTCAATTGCGTTTTTCCTGCGGCGTTACCCGGGCAACAAAGCGTGAAGGGCGCAATCGTGGCAGACTATAGCTTGGGCTAATCATCGACCAAGACTAGACCCTTGATCCTTGGCACTCTTTACGACTCCCGAATTGACCAAATATACCGTCGTTGTCGTGGATCAGAAAACGTGGGCCTTCACCATACGGACTGATTTCGCGGATTTGTTGTTTGACCCAGTCGAGTCCCGGACTTTCGGACAAGTTGAAGTGAGCGATACGGCGCGGCCCAAGCTCCATGACGACAAATATGTAAACAACGTTGAAGAACGCCGAATACTGGGTGAGAAAATCACAGGCATAAATCTGTCCTTTATGGTTTTCTATGAAGGTTTTCCACTTCTGACCTCGCGTCGGATTGTGAGGACTAACCATATACCGCCGAATCGTGCTTGTAGAGTGCTCGACACCGAACTTGATTTTCAGCTCCTCGTATATCTTATCTTCTCCCCAAGCGGGATTCTCTCGGCTGATTC
>JAFGIB010000436.1 GCA_016929805.1 Deltaproteobacteria bacterium
ACGTACAAAGCGAAGCGGACGTGAGTCCGCGAAGCTGTACGTTTCCAGCGGCAGTACGGAGGGTCCGAAGGACCCGAGTACGCCGGCCCGAGGACGCTGGGGTGATTCGAATAGAATCGCCCCGGGGTCGGCGCCGGTTTTAAGGGATGAATTGGCCGCCGTCGTAGCCTTACATCGATACCCCCCTGAACGGTTACGCAAGAGTTACGTTTGCGCCTTAATACTCACAGTTGCCCTAAGCTGCGGTACCGAACCGAAGCGAGCGGGCGGCGACGATCCGTCTCTCCTGGAAAGAGAGAGACAGCAGCAGGCAGCGCTGCAAGCGAGCCCGGCTTCGTCCAAACCCAGACCGATCTATCTGACGCGGGCGGGTCTGCGAAAGCCCAAGTCCGCGTTGTACGACGCCGAGGCAGATCTTTATCTCGTCAGCAATGTCAACGGATTGGAACAAACCGAGGACAACAATGGTTTCATCTCAAAGGTCGATATTAACGGCCGCTTGATCAAGCTCAGATGGATCGAGGGCGCCGCCGCCGGCGTAAAGCTGAGCGCGCCCAAGGGGATGGCGATCGTGGACGGATTGCTGTACGTGGTGGATGTGGGGAGCGTACGGGTCTTTGATCGCGAGAGCGGAAAACCGCAGCGGACTATTCAAGTCAAAGGCGCGGCTTTTCTCAACGATATTGCCGCCGGGCCCGGCGGCGTTCTGTATTTGTCGGACACCGGTTTCGAGCGCGTCGCGGCGGGGTTTAGGCCCAGCGGGACCGATGCGGTTTACCGCATCGAAGAGACGCGGGTTACCTCCTTTTATAAGACCGCGGCGTTGGGATTCCCGACCGGTCTGCTGGCGGACGCGCTCGGTGTCTGGGTGGCGAATCGCTCGGGCGCGCTTATGAGAATTACGCCCGGCGGACACAAAGATACCGAGTATAGACTTCCCAAAGGTTTGTTGGACGGCATGGTTAAGTCCAACGACGGGCGTCTATTGGTTTCCAGTTGGGACGGCAGATGCATCTACGCGGTTCAAAACGACGGCGGCTCCGTCGAGTTAGCGGATGGGATGACTTCGCCGGCGGATATCGGTTACGATTCCAAACGCAATCGCTTGCTGATACCGCTATTTCATCGCGATCAGTTTGTCATTTATCCATTGTAGCGGCCAGTTCGCCGAGCCGCTTTGAGAAACAAAGCTGAAAGAGCACACCCACGTCAAGCCCGCGCCGACGGCGAGCCGGCACGTACCATTTTGCTATCCGATTTCAAACGTAACGCCCGCTCGCTTCAAGCGCTCGATCACGGCGAGCCCCAGCCCCGTGGCTGGTGTGACGACACCGTAGAGCCCGGGAAGCCGGGCCGCGTCGTGGGCTAAAGCCAAGCCGGCCTCGACCACCATGTTCGCGGTCGAGCGATACCCTGGATTGCCCTGACCCGTAACCCGGACGCGCACTTCTTTTAAGCTCGCAGAACGCGCGACGATATCGATGTAATATCGAAATTTATCCAGTAGATCCTCTCTTGGACCTTCACCCGTGTGAGACGCTCCGCGGAGCATGATTTTTGTCAACAACGCGTTCAGCGCCGATTTGCCTTCGATCTGCTTGAGCATATGCCGTGGCAATAGCGACAGCACCCACGCGACCAAGCGTTGTGCCATCGCGTTTTTTGCCAATCCAGAGACGTCGACCGATTCGCGGTAATTAAAATTCGCTCCATAACCTCGCCCGTGCTCCGCCCAAAGCGCGCAACTCCGGTGAACCACGGGCGGATTCAAAAAGTGCCCGGGAAACATCGGAGCCATCCATACGCCTCGGTTCTTATCAAAGTAAGAGTCGAGACGGTAACCCGGCGTGGCTTCGAGGCTCGCCTCTGAATGCAGAATCGGATCGAGGAAATAAGGATCTTTTAAAGAGCGCGGCGATCCGTTCGCGATCGTCATACGCGCGCTGGCCAATGTTCCCGAGCTGAGCGCACGGTCGCGTTTGATCGCCGGATCGTCAAGCGAGAAGCGAATCACCGCTTCAGCTTCTCGACACGGTTCGTCGTAACGCTCTTGAAGCGCGCGTACGGCCATTAGGGTTCCGATATCAAAAGGTACAGATTCATAACCGCAGAGCGAAATGAGCTTCACCTTGCCAGCCGCCGCCCGCGCGTGGTGCGCGTCGATCATCTCTCTTATCCAAAAAGACTCGCCCGACAGGTCGACGTAATCGGTTTCGTGATCGATACAGGCCGTAAAACAACCGTCACCGTAGGTTGAATAGGGCCCCGCCAGGTTGACCAATACGCGCGTGCGAGCGATCATATCGACCAGCGACTCGTGATCCGAGCTGTTCGCGATGACGACTTTTATCTTATTATCACGCGTCGCGTTTTCGAGCAGAGCTTCGATTTTTACAGGGTCGCGCCCGGCGACAGCCAAATTTCCGAGTTCGGATTCCGGTAGCCGCATCAGATAGCGCAACGCCTGCCGACCGGTATAACCCGTCGCTCCGAAGATAATCATATCGAATTCTTTACCGTTCATCTCGTGGTCACCTCTGCTTGAATACGATAGTCGGCGGCGTCGATAAGTCAACGCCGCTCCTCGGCGCCTGTATCGCCGCGCGAAATCGCTTTCGCCGTCTTCAATAAATTCAATAACCCCCATCATAGCAGCGTAACTTATCAAAAAATCGCGGCAAACATGTCATTTCGAGCGAAGCTACCTAGAGCACCGATCGGTTTGAAAACGTAACGACTTCGCGGTGTTATCGGACTATCTGTGGTTTACTTCTCCTCGAATTACTCTCCGA